>DASXUC010000001.1:0-5860 GCA_036505015.1 bacterium
CAGCGCGAGACCGATCGACACGGCGAAGAGTGGAAGGCCGTGGGCGAAATTCGTGGTCCCGTCGAGGGGATCGATGAACCACTGGTAGTCATCGCCGGCGTGCTTCGTCCCTTCCTCACCGAGGATTCCGTGAGAAGGAAAAGCCGCGCGCAGGGCGCGCACGATGATGTCCTCCGCTTCCCGGTCGGCCCGCGTCACCAGGTCGGTGGGATTCCGCTTGAAGGTGACTTGCTTGACCACCTGCGTTTCGGGCAGCATAGCCGCGAGGATCTCGCCCGCGTCGCGGGCCGCCCGTTCGGCTACGGCAACAAAATCGGACACTACATCCCTCCATGGGCCAACAATGCAGGCCTGCCAAACAGATCGGCAGGCCTGAATCTTCGCTCTTACCGTTCCCGGTTCCCTGTGCCCGGTTCCTGTCCCTTAGATGAAGCCGAGCCGGTCGAAGTTGTAGCCGAGGATTTTCGCGGGATCGGCGCCCAACCATCGATCAAGGACGGTGGCGTAGACGGAGCGGAAGTCGACGACGTGCTTCAGGTCGCCGTCGGTGAGATCGGTCAGGCTGGGCTGGCGCCCGTAGAGCCCGCCCTTCAGCCCTTTTCCGAACAGGAACATCGGCGCCGCGGTGCCGTGGTCGGTGCCGCCGCTGCCGTTCTCGCCGACCCGGCGGCCGAACTCGGAGAACGCCAGGACGAGCACGCGGTCGGCGTTCCCCTGGGCTTCCAGATCCTTGTAGAACGACGCGACGCCCTCGGCGAACTGCGTGAGCAGGTTCTCGTGCGCTCCACGCTGGGCGGCATGCGTGTCGAACCCGGTCATGTTGGCGTAGTAGACTTTCGTCGGCAGTTTGCCGGCGATCATCTGCGCGATGAGTTTCATGCTGTAAGCGAAGCGGTTGTTCGCGTAGTCGACCGATCCCTTGTAGGCGCTGACGGCGCCGCGCACCTGCGCGGTCGACACGAACGCGTTCATCGCGGTGTGGCGGAGGAAGTCCACCGTACCCGGCTCGTTGGCGCCCGGCGCCGGGGCGTTGAGCAGGCGGAAGAGTTCCTGTTCCTCGCGCTCGCCCAACCCGCCGATCGTCGGCGTCCACTGGAACGCCTCCGGCGTCTCCAGACTCACGCCCATCCCACTCTCCGCCTGCATCGCCAGGGGCATCGACGAACCGACGTTGACGCCGACGGTGGGCTGCTCGCAGACCGGACACTTGCTGTCAAAGTAGCGGCCTACCCACCCGTAGCGCACGACGCGTCCTTCCGGATCGGCAGTGTGCCAGATCTCCATGGACTTGAAGTGGGACCGGCTGGGATTCGGATAGCCGACGCCCTGCACGATCGCCATCGCGCCCTGGTCGTAGAGACCCTTCAATCCCGCGAGGTTGGGGTGGAACCCGAGGTCATCACTGACGCGCAGCACCTCCTTCTGCGGGATCGCAAGGTTCGGGCGCGCGCGGTAGTACGCGTCGTTGCCGAGGGGAATCACGGTGTTCAGGCCGTCATTGCCGCCGCCCAGCTGGACGACGACGAGGACGCGGTCGTCGGGGATTCCCGGCTGGCTGGTGACCTGCGCGACGTCCCACGGATTGTTCATCGCCAGGGCCGTACGGGTGATGAACGCCGGCGCGGTCACGCCCACGGTCACCATGGTGAGCCCCTTGCGGAGGAACTCTCGGCGGGTCATCCCCTGGGTCATTGCTACACTCCTTCTATCGCCGAAAGGCGGGAACAGGGAACCGGGAACAGGGAACGGCAAGATCGTTTCCCCTGCTGACCGCTTTCAGCTTCGTTCGATTTTCCATCTCGCCTGATCCCTGATCCCTGTTCCCTGTTCCCGTAGTTAGCTCAGCTGGTACTCCGGCATGCTCATCACCAGATGCACCGCGCTGCGCAGCTGCTGCTGGGTGCGCTCACCGTCGAGGACGAAGGGCTCATCTTCGCGGTTGGTGCCCAGCGCGCGCAGCAGCCCCCAGCGGCGGCGCGCATCCAGCGGGGCGTTCAGCAGCCGGTCGGCCAGCTGGTCGATGACGTCCCCGCACGTCTTCGCTTTCGAGGCGTCGAGCCAGTCGATCCGCGCCGGCGCCTGCCGGCGGCCGCCCACGCCCGGCATCGCGCCGCCCAGCAGCAGGTTGCTGAAGTTGTAGCGGACGAGGATGGTGGCGGTATTGATCCAGCCCCTGCCCGCGGGCCAGCCGCCGACGTTGGGCGGATACAGCAGCGCCTGGCCCATCAGGTCCATCGCCCGCACCAGCCCCGGCTCGGGGATCCGCGCTCCGGTCGCCCGGACCGCGCCGATGACCAGCCGCACCGGGCTCTTGATCTGCGAGCGCAGCGCCTTCTCCGAGTAGAAGAGGTCAGACTGGAAGATCGCGCGGAGGACCGACTTGACGTCCCAATTCGTGCGTTTGAAGATTTCCGCCAGTTCGTTAACCACGGCCTCTTCCGGACCCAGATAGACGAAATGCTCGAAGAGCTTTCGGCTCAAGTGCCGCGCGGCTGCGGGCTGTTCGAAGATGATGTCGATGACGTCGGTGCCATCGAAGTTGCCGGTACGTCCCAGAAACGTCTTCTGCCCGTCGTCATGCTGGTTGCGCTGGAAGACGAACTGGTTGCCGGCGAACGTCCAGCCGGTGAACGCGCGCGCCGACTCTTTCACGTCGGCCTCGGTGTAGTTGCCGACACCAAGCGTAAACAGTTCCATCAATTCGCGGGCATAGTTCTCATTTGGCCGTCCCCGCCGGTTGGTGTCGTTGTCGAGGTAGCCGAGCATGGCCGGATCGCGGGAGATGTCCAGGATGAGCTGCTTGAAATTGCCGGCCGCCGACCGGCGGAACAGGTCCAGCTGCATCGCCATGTGCTCGGCGTTGCGGACCTCCGGCAGCCCGGACACGAGCAGACCGTGCCAGAACAGGACCAGGCGTTCCTGCAGGGGGCGCCGGGTCTGGATCATGCGGGTGACCCAGGCTGCGCGGATGTCCTGGAACTTCTGGAGGTTGGCGCGGATGATGCGCTGGTTCTGCTGGCGCAGGGCCTGCTCGCCGGCCCGCGACTGCCGCAGGCGAAACAGTTCCGCGTACAGCTCTCGGATTTCAGAGAAGTCGATGGCGGGAAAGTCTGCGTCGGGGACGGACTCGAAGTTCAGCAGGCTGTCGACGGCGGCCGGAAACGGAATGGCGGCCAGCCGGTCGATCTCGTCCGGCGACCCGCCGAAGCCGGCCCGGCTCAGCAGGTGCGCGGCCTTGGCGCGATTCCACGGAGTGCTCGCCGAGGGTTGAAATTTCCGCAGCGACGGCTCGGCCATTCTGCGGAGTCTGACGGCGCGACCCCGGGAGGGGTTTAGCATCTCTCGGAAGGGCGCGACCAGGGAACTGGGAACAGGGAACAGTTGGGCACTCCCTGTTCCCCGTTCCCTGCTCCCTGTTCCCTGTCGTTACTCCCATTTGAAGCGCCATACCGCGAGGGCGAACGTGAGCAGGCCCCACAACCCCAGATAGGCCAGCCCGCCCAGGTAAGGGGTCACCGCGTCGCCGCGGGTGGCCACCCCGCGCATCGCTTCCACCAGGGGGGTCAGCGGCAGCAGCGCGATGACGGGCTGCATGAAGGCCGGCATGAAGTCCCTCGGCCACAGCGTTCCGGCCAAGAACAGCATCGGGAAGCTGATCACGCTGCCGAGCAGGTTGGCCGATTCCGGCGTCTTCGACCACGTCGACACCGCAAACCCCATGCCCACGAAGGCGAGCGCCCCGAACAGCCCGACCACCGTCAGGACCCCCAGGCTCCCGACGATCCTCGCCCCAAACACGCCGACGCCGATCAGCACGACGACCGCCAGCTGCGCGATGTTGGTGACAGCGTAGCGCGCGACGAGGCCGGAGAGGAACACGAACGGATGTACCGGCGTGGCCAGCACCCGTTTGAGAATGAGACGCTGGCGGTAGCCGGTGACCACCCACGTCACCCCCTGCAGGCCCGTCTGCATGACCGTCATCGCGAGAATGCCCGGCAGCAGGAAGTCAAAGAACCGCACCTCCCGGGCGCCGGCAATGCCGGTGGCCTGAATCTCCACGGCCGGCTTGACTCCGGCGATCTGGAGATTTGCTTCGGCGACGAACCGCTCGAGGATCACCAGCGCCGTGCGTGAGTCCTGCACGCGAGCCTGGTCGAAGAACACGCGCAGCGGCGCCGGCGAGCCGAACGGCGGCACGACGACCACCAACGTCCGCTGGCCTTTGCGCAGGAGGTCCAGGGCCGCGGCCTCATCCGGGACGTCGGAGACGATGAACACGGGAACCTGAGCCAGCCCCGCCCGCAGACCCAGACCGAGCGGGCCGCTCCCCTGATCGACGAACGCCACCCGGAACGTGAGAGATTCCGTCCGCCCGAACGCGAGCCCGATCAGACCCATCAGGATGACCGGAAACGCCATACCCCAGAACAGCGAGGAACGATCCCGGAGGTACATCCGGAACCCCATCACGATGGTCAACAGGAAGGCTCTCATTCGCGAAGCAGGTGCCCCGTCAGTTCAAGGAAGACGTCTTCCAGCGTCGCTTCCTCGACCCGCAGCTGCTGGAACTGCACCTGCCCGTCTCGGGCAAGTTCCATCAGCGCGTTCACCGTCACAACCGGATCGGTCGTCGTCATGACGACCTCCCCGTTGGAGGCTTCAGCGCGCTGCACGCCCGGCAGGCCGGCGTACGCGGCGCCCCCTTCCATCACCGTGAGTGCTACGGTCGTGCCGGGGGTATGCCGGCGGATCAGCTCGCGCGGGGAATCCATCGCGGCAATGCGTCCATGGTCCATGATCGCGACCCGGTCGCACAGGCGCTGCGCCTCTTCCATATAATGGGTCGTCAGGATCACCGTCCGTCCCTCCGCGCGGAAGCCGGCGATCACCTCCCAGAGGTTGCGGCGTGCCTGCGGATCCAGCCCCGTCGTAGGTTCATCCAGGAAGATCAGCGGCGGATCGTTGATCAGCGCCGTGGCGACGGACAGCCGCTGGCGCTGGCCCCCGGACAGGGTCTCGACCGCTGCGCCCCGCTTCTCCTGCAGCTGCAGCCGCGCGATCACGCCGTCCACGGGAAGGTGCGTGCGGTGAAAGGACCCGAACAGCTCGAGGGTCTCCGCGACCGTGAGCCGCTCGAAGAAGCCGGCTTCCTGCAGCTGCACGCCGATGCGCGCCCGGACGCCGCGCGGATCGCGGCGCACGTCGATGCCGCCCACCACCGCCTGTCCGCCGTCCGGGCGGCGCAGTCCCTCCAGCGTTTCCAGCGTCGTGGTCTTGCCGGCGCCGTTGGGCCCGAGGATGCCGAAGATCTCGCCGTGGGCCACAGAGAAGCTGATACGGTCCACGGCAACGACCGGGCCGTACCGCTTGTAGAGATCGGTGACGCTGACGATGGACTCCGCCGCGCGGAGGGCACTCATACCCGACAAGCATACTACCGGAGCGCGACCGGAGGAATGTATTGGGAGGAACGGAATGTTTCCCCACATTCTCGGAGGGCACAATGAGCGTGCAGATCCGGCGGGCCACCCCCCGTGACATCGAGGAGATCCTTCCGGTCTGGGGAGAGCTCGCGATCTACCATGCGGATCTCGATGCGACGTTCACTCCGTCGGCGGAATGGCCGCACGAGTACGGCGCGTATCTGCGCACACTGATGAACCGCGACGACGCGCTGGCGGTCATCGCCCGCGACGGCACGCACCTCGTCGGCTATGCCGTCGGCCGGATCACCAGCCTGCCGTCGTTTTTCGAGTCGCGCCAGCGCGGGTACATCCACGACGTCTACGTCCGGGAACGATACCGGCAGCGCGGCATCGGCCGGCGCCTGGTCGATGAGATCCTCTCCTGGTTCCGG
>DASXUC010000002.1:0-23790 GCA_036505015.1 bacterium
TCGCATCCTGGGGCTGCAGTAAGTCCCAAGGGTTGGGCTGTTCGCCCATTAAAGCGGTACGTGAGCTGGGTTCAGAACGTCGTGAGACAGTAAACCGGACCGTTGCTGTCTATAAATCCGGCTGTATGCTGGGAAGCCTGGAGAATCCCACGCTACCCATGGAGGGCCATATGGCCAAAGTGGGTGACAATGCGATGGGTGCAGGTAATCAGCAGGGAAGGCCAGATGCAGCACTCGGTCACTATGTGGCAGGGTTCGTAGATGGAGAGGGCTGCTTTCACGTCGCGGTTCAGAGAAATCCAACCGCGCGATGGAAGTGGCAGGTGATTCCGGAGTTTCACGTATCCCAGAATGATGGCAGTCAGCACGTCTTGGCGCTGGTTCAGGAAGTGCTGGGGTGTGGATACGTAAAGCCGAATCACCGGAACTCCAGAGACAGAACCTATGTCCTGGTAGTCCGAGATCGTACCAACCTGGCGACGAAGGTGGTCCCGTTCTTCAAACAGTTCGAATTGCGGACCGCCAAGCGGGCAGATTTTGAACGGTTTGCCCAGATCGTCGAGATGATGATGGAAGGCCGCCACCTCACTCCTCACGGATTGAGGACGATTCTCAGGTCGGCTTTTCAAATGAACCAGGAAGGTGCGAGGCGCCGGATGTCACTCAGTGACATCCTGGCGGATCTGGAACCCTCAGAGACTGTACGCCGGACCCTCACCTCGGTGAGATGAAGATACAGTCCGAGCTCCCAGGCGACTGGGAGAGGCAGGCAGAAATGCCCTGCCCCCTCCGAAACCGGAGGAGTAACAAACCTGTCGGTCCCTATCCACTGCGGGCGCAGGTGGCTTGAGGGGAGCTGCTCCTAGTACGAGAGGACCGGAGTGGACGGACCTCTGGCGTACCGGTTGTCCTGCCAAGGGCAAGTGCCGGGTACCTATGTCCGGACGGGATAAGCGCTGAAAGCATCTAAGCGCGAAGCCCACCCCAAGATAAGGCCACCCACTGGGTTAACCAGGTAAGCCCCCGAGTAGACTACTCGGTTGATAGGCCGGAAGTGTAAGCACCGCAAGGTGTTGAGCTGACCGGTACTAATCGGGCGAGGGCTTGATCACCGCTTTAGGGGTAGCTGTTTGGAGCCTGAACGAAATTGAGTGGCAGCTCAGAGTTGATGTCGAAGGCTTCAAGGTCAAGGTCGAAAGCCAACGCCCTAGGGGCTGATGGCAGAGCCACCTTGACCTTCGACATCAGAACGATTCCCGGTGGTGATGCCGGAGGGGCCACACCCGTTCCCATTTCGAACACGGAAGTTAAGCCCTCCAGGGCCGATGGTACTGCACTGGCAACGGTGTGGGAGAGTAGGTTGCTGCCGGGAGTAGTTGACGAGGGGAAGCGAGCCATCGCTTCCCCTCGTTCTTATTTCAGAATCCCTCGACTCCCCGCTCTTTGAAGTAGCGAATCGCCCCGGAATGGAACGGGATAGGGGATCGGCCGGCGACTCCAATGAGGGTGATGTTCTGCGCCTCCTTGTGTGACTGTGCCAGTTCGGCCCGTTTCTCGTAGATGAGTTTCGTAGTCTGATAGGCGAGGCCAGCGTCGAAGTCCCGATGGGCCACCAGCAGGAGTGCCTGGCCGATCGTTGGGACGTTGGCTGTCAGACCGGGATAGAACTCTTTGAGGACCGTGACTTTGAAGAGGAGGTTGCCGAATTCCCTCTGCAACGCAGGCAGGACGGAGTCCAGCGGGATGAGTTTGATCCGGACACCGGGCGTCGTCGCCAGGGCAAGGATGTCAGGGGTGGGAAGGCTCTCCCCGCGCCAAAAGAAGGCATCGATTCTCTTGTCTCGTAAGGCGGCCACCGCTTCCGGCAGACCCAGCAGTTCTCTGCGGATGTCCCGATCAGCATCAATGCCGGCGGCCTGGAGGATACGCACGACCTGGCGCTCCGGCTCTGGTGGCCCGCCGGGCTGGCGAATGGCCACACGCTTTCCCCGCAGGTCCGCGATCGTGCTGATGCCGGTGCCTTCCAGCGTGACCAGTTGATAAATGGCGTTGTGCAGCGGGGTCAGTGCATACGCGGGAACCGGATTGTCCTTGAACTCTTCCTCGCCGCGGGAGGCTCGATAGGCCTGATTCGCCAGCACCAGGGCCAAATCGGCACGTTTAGCCCCGATGGCGGGCATCACGAGCACCTCCGTAGATGCGGCCTGGACGGTCGCCTCGACATTGGGGATGTTCTGAGAGATCAGCCGCGCCAGCCCGGTGGCCAACTGAAAGACCGGCGTTGCAGGGGGCTGCGGTCCGATGGCGATGGTGAGGCGAATCTGAGGCGCTGCGAACACAGTGCTGAAGGGCGTCAGTAGGAGCAGAACCAGGGCCCCCCACAGCAGCGCTTTCGTTGCCTTCGCCATTCGGTACACCTCCACAATGGCACGAAGGCTCTTCGAGCAGGCTCGACCACCTTCCTTGTTCCCTGACCGATAAACCAGGGGAGCGTTTTCCTGATACCGAAAGATGAATTATGACTCCCGAACAGATCCGCGAATTTGTCATTGCCGGGCACTGGGATCTTCCCAAGGTCCAGGCCATGCTGGCCGAAGATCCGGACCTGCTCAACGCGCGCCAGCAGTGGGCGGAGGACGATTTTGAAACGGCGATCCAGGCGGCGTCGCACGCGGGCAGTCCGCACGTCGCTGAATTCCTGTTGGCCCAGGGAGCGCCGATGGCCATCTACACCGCGGCGATGCTGGGCCGCACCGACATCGTAGAGGAGATACTGCGGCAAGATCCGGAGCAGATCAACACGCTGGGTGCCCACGGCATTCCACTCCTGCCCCACGCCGCGTTCAGCGGCAGCGTGGACCTCGTGCAGATGCTCTACGAGCGCGGGGCAAAGACCGGCGTGTCGATGGCGCTGAGCAACGCCGTGAGCCGGGGTCACGCCGCCGTGGTCCGCTGGATACTGGCGCACGGAACTCCCAAGCTTGACTGGAAGAATTACGAGGGCAAGACCGCGCTGGACATCGCCACGGCACGCGGCGACGACGAGATGGCGCAGCTACTCCGGCAGGCGCAATGAGCACCATCCAAGAGCGGTTGGCCTGGGAGGTTACACCGGAACTGTACGATACGATCCGCGCGCTATGGGTGAAGCACTCCAAGGCCGAAGACGGACGCGATCTTGGCGGGTTGATCGAGACGCTGGCGCCGGACTGCGTGTACGAGATCATCCCGACCGGGCAGCGCTGGGAAGGTCACGACGGCGCCCGGCAATTCTACCTCTCCTTCCTGGGAGCGTTTCCGGACGTGAAGTTCAACATGTCCGACATCGTGATTGGCCCGCAAGGCGTGATCGAGATCACCGAGATGACCGGCACCCACCAGGGTCCCTGGGCAGGCGTGGCCGCGACGGGGAAGCCGGTACGGCTGCGGATTATCATCCACTTTCCCTGGGAGCCTCGGGCGGGCAAGTTCGGAGGCGAACGGGTCTACTTCGATCGGTCCGCGCTGACCGAGCAAATCTGATCCCTGGAGGCGACATGGACACCCGAGATCTCGTACTGTACGGACTGCGTGCCACGGGCACCCGCGCACTGCGCAGCATCGACGACGTCACCGACGACGAAGCGCGCCGGCGACCCGGCGACAATCTGGCCTCGATCATCTGGCAGCTCGGGCACCTTGCCCTGGCCGACAAGGGAAATCTCGAACGCATGGGCGTGACGTCGTCGCTGCTGGCATCATTTACGGATCTGTTCAAAACCGGGACCGGCGGGCCCGCCGCGTATCCTCCGCTCGGCGAGGTCCGGACGGCATTCGAGCAGGGTCAGTTTCAGCTCGAATCCGCCGCTCAGGAGGCCGATCTCAGCCAAGTTGTCGAGGCCCGGAACTTTGGAACCGTCGGCGAGATGCTGATCTTCGCCTGCTACCATCGCGGATACCACATCGGGAAGATGGCGACGCTGCGAGCGCTGTTCGGCAAGCCGCGGCTGTTTGGGTAGATGACCGGCACCGTCGTCGTCGAGCCGTTTGAGAGCTACGTCCTCCGCGGCAATCCGCTCGGTGATCCGTACGTGCGCGACATCCCCGTCTACCTGCCACCAGGATATGACGCGGAATCCGATCGGCGCTATCCGGTGATCTACTGGCTGCACGGGTTCACCGGCATCGGACTGTCCGCGATCAACCGGGCGCTGTGGGTGCCGACACTGCCGGAGCTGATGGATCGCGTAATCGCGGACGGCGCGCCGCCGGCCATCCTGGTGATGCCCGATGGATCCACGAAGTATGGCGGCAGCCAGTACCTCAACTCTCCGGCGACCGGCCGGTACGAGGACCACGTGGTCGGTGAGCTGGTGCCGTACATCGACGGCAAGTACCGCACGAAGGCCTCGCGCGATCATCGGGGCACGAACGGCAAATCCAGCGGCGGGTATGGCGCACTCGTCCTGGCGATGCGCAACCCGGACGTATTCGGCGGGGTCGCCTCGCACAGCGGGGACATGTACTTTGAAGCCGGCTACAAACCGTTCTTCTGGAAAGCCGTGGCCGAGATCATGAAGCACGGCAGCCTGCAGAAGTTCCTGGCCTCGTTTGACAAGGCGCCGAAGAAAGCGCCCGACGCGACCGAGGCGCTGATGCTGCTGGTCGCTATGGCACAGGCCTACTCGGCGAACGCGGACGGCTCCTACGACTTGCCGATCGATCTCCAGACCGGAGAAATCCGGAATGCCGTGTGGGCACGCTGGCTGGAGTGGGATCCCGTCTACATGGCTGAGCGCCACGCGGACGGTCTGCGAACGATGAAGGTGATCTACATCGAGTGTGGATCGAAAGATCAGTGGTATCTGCAGTATGGCGCGCGCATCCTCCATCAGCGCCTGTCGGCTCTGGGCATTGCCCACGAACACCAGGAGTTTGACGATAACCACAGCTCGATCAACTACCGCTACGTCGAATCGCTGCGCCGACTGGCCACGGCCCTAGCCTGACACCTGCGAACAAGCGAACAGGCGAGCACGCGAACAGGCGAGCACGCGAACACCTCAGTTGGGTTATTGAGTTCCCCGCGGTCGCCGTCTAGTGTGAGGGCGAGGGCAGGAAGACGGTGGCGCATGGCAAACGAGCGGAGCAATTCATCAAACGGTCAGGAGCAGCGCTGGCAGGGCAGGGGTTTGAATCAGGTGACCTTGGTTGGGCGGCTGGCGCGCGATCCGGAACTGCGAGCGACGAACCAGGGGGTCCCCCGTGCATGGTTCGTCCTGGCCGTGGCCCGGGCTGTGCCGGAAAAGGACGGCGAACGCGACGCCGACTTCGTGAATATCGTCGCCTGGCGCCAACTCGCCTCGGTTGTGGGCGAGCACTTGAAGAAAGGGCGCCTCATCGGGCTGACCGGCCGGCTGCGGGTCGACCAATTCGAGGATGACAGCGGCGCCAAGCGGTCTGCGACCGAAGTGGTCGCCGACCAGATCGTCTTCCTCGACGCCCCGCGGAAGGAGAAGACAGAAAAGGCGGCGCCGGCGTAGCAGCCGGCCGTCGCCTTCAGTAGCGATCCGAGAAGCGCGTTTTAGATGGCTGGAACGGGCTGCGGCGCCGCCGGTGCGGTGCCGGCCTGAGCGAGCCGGTATCGGTACATGTACACGCCGGCCATCCACGTGAGCGGGACGGTGATCGCCAACCCCACCCCGAGGGCGATGACGCCGAGAAGGTTGATGAGGAACAGCACAATGGCAAAGCCCAACAGCCCCCATTTCGCGCCGGCTGTAATCCGGCCGCTGATCCGCAGCGCCTCGGTCGCACCGAGCCCGCGGTCAACGATCAGATACGGTACGAACTGATAGGTCAGGAGGAAGATGAAGCCCGGAATGATGAACAGCACGAACCCGACCGTGACGATGCTCCCGTACAGTAGCACGCCTCCAAGATAGCGCCAGAAGAGGTTGCGTCGCGAGAACAGGTCGGCGTAGGTCGGCTGTTGCCCGTCATAGATCTTGAAAGCGATGACGAACACACCGATGGCTACAATGATACTGATGACTGCGCCGATAAGGTTGACGACGGTAGCCAGCGCCAGCGCATTGTTTCGCTGCAGGACCGTGCCAAGCCACGATGGGACGCCGTTGATCAGCACCACGATCAGCTCCAGGACGATCCAAAACCCCAGGCGTTCTTTCACCTTCTCCCAGCCGTAACGTACCGCTTCCCCGATTGGCACCGTGTTCGTAGTCATCTGTGTTTCCCTCCTGCCACTGGTGGAGCGGGCAGAAATAATTTGCTGTCGGGTTCGTGGCTATCGAGCCGAATCCTTCGGCGCACACGGCACCATGGCCAGACTGAGGCCGAAGCCGCTGACGGCGGCGAAGAAGATGCCGCCCAGCCACAGATCGGGCGAGACGGTCAGGCCCCACCGTGCGGAGGTGCCCACGGAATACACGCCCCACAGAACCGCTGGAGCGGCTGTGGCGAGGATGCGAAACGCGGCGACGCGCAGCTGGGAGGGCTGGAGCACTTTCACGAGGACATCCGCGGCCAGCCCGGAGACAAACGCGACCGCGATGACCTCGGGCATTCGGAATTCCGTCAAACTGTTCATGGCGGCAACCACGGTCGTGAAGAGGATCGTGATGCTGCCGAAGGGGATGCGCCACCTCCGGACCATCAGCAGCACGGGCGTGAGTAGAAGCAGGTTAGTGAGCAGGAGGCTCCCGAACACGCGGGTCTGCACCATCACCTCCATGGTTCGGGTGACCGCCGGCGATTGGGCCACCGCCGCCAGCAGAGCCTGGAGCTGCGCTGTTCCAAGTAGTTCGGCGCTGCGAAAGCCCCATACATTAAGCAGAAGGTAGGACGCCGCGGTCGTGCAGAGGGTCATGGACAGCAGGGTTGGCAGAAATTGCTTCAGCGATGGGGCGAACCCTTCAGGGTCGGCCGCCCACGCTGCCCGCAGCGGGGCGGTAATCACGAGCAGGCCGCCGACGAACAGCAGGAGGTGCGCGGGACTCGCCAGCCGCTCGCCCGCCACTTCGGCCCCGAATAGCTCATGCCAGCTAAAATCGCCGATCGCACCGAGGGCGAAGATCCCGAGACCCACGATGGCCAGTGAGTATCCAGTCGGAATTGCATCGCGCCAGCGCATTCCGGCCTGGTGGTTTCGGATCACGCACCATGCGATCCACAAAGTCATCGCGAGGAATCCTGAGTAGAAGACGCCGTGCCAGGGTGTGAAGAAGGTATCGATGATTTCGTACTTACTGTGGGCCCACCCGTCGAGAAACACGCCCACCAGCGTCCAGATGGCGAGCAGGTTTGTGATGAGTTCCTCGTTCCAGGTCAGCCGGTCTTGAACTCTGAGAACGGATGACGGCATCGTTGCAGACGCGGTCATGTCTGAGTCTCCTCCCTGTTACGCCACGAGCGCGTCTGCACTGCTAGGGGGTCTCCTTGAGACCACCGTCCGGCGTGTAGCTCAGGCCGGGTACGATGCTGGCGCACTGACTGCCGGTGAAGTCGACGGACAACTTGTAATCCTTGGCCGGCGATCCGGTCGTCGTGTAGAGGTACACGGTATCGGTGCACGGATCGTTCGGTATGCCGCGCAGGTAATCCGGCGCAAGATCGGTTAGAGTGGTCGGATAGTTGCCATGGTCCACCAAGTAGGCCTCGAGCGCGGTGGCAAGGTTTTTCAGATTGCCCTTGGAGGCCGACACTTGTGACAGAACAGCCGACCCCGGCGAGGGAGCAGCTGGAACCTGCGACTGCGTGGCGCACTTCGGTAATCCGATGCTAATCGGCACGTTGAAATCGTAATAGTCGATAGTGCCAGTGACATTCCCGGCCGCGTCGAGATCCTCGAGGCGTCGCGGTAGGCCACCATCTTCCAGCACGAATAACTTGTGGTTAGAGGTACTGGTCGAACCGGTCTCCGCGATCGCCAATTGGTAACCTCGCGTTCTGGCACCGTCGATCATCACGGGACCCAGGCGCGTGACACTCACTTCACCTGTCCATTGGGGCTTCGGATCAGGTAGGGGCAAGTCTGCGATCGGTCTGCACTCCCACGGGCTGATATCGACCCGGGTGGCAGTATCCTTTCCTACGATGATGATCTCCATTCCCAAGACGAACAGAGCCCGTATCCGATCAAGGGCCACGAATTCAAAGATCCACACCGGCGCCTCGGGCATCTCTGCGAGCGTAATGTTCATACGAAAAGTCCGAAGGGTCCCGAGCCGTCCGAATGCATCCTGCACTTCCTGCCATGCTTGGGAGTCGCCTTTCACAGTGACCTGAGCGGCCACGGGTAGCGCAATCGCTAGGACCAGAAGCAGCACCATCGCGATTCGCATCATATCCTCCGCTAGTTCCCCGGAACAGTAAAGAGAGTGCCGGAGGGCACTTTGTTCCAGAACTGAACATACCCCATTGACGCTGTGACGCCCTCGAAGACGGAGTTGGGAGTGCCGGCTAAGTGGCAGCTCACCACCAGAATCCCGTCCTTTGCATTGGAGTAGCGGATTCGAAAGGTCGCCAGGCCGGCTCTCAGATCAGAACTTGCAGTGCTCGGGGCCTCTTCCCAACTCAGAAGCTCCACAACGGAGTAAGTTCCGGTGTCGAGGGTATCCCCATTCGGCCCACGGGTCATCCACGTTCCTCCCCCGGCGACCTCATCACGGCGGCCGGGAATGAACTCTCCCTTGCCGGTGAGCGTGACCGAAGAGTTGTCCTCCGCGCGGGCGGATGCGGCTTGTTGAATCTGCCAGGCAAGCCTGGGTGCCTGGGCGGATGAGCCGTCGGGAAGAGTGGCCAACACAATCGCAAGCGCGATGATGACCATGAATCCATAGGAAAAAACTTTCATTCTACGCTCACTCCCGGTTTTTGGTTTCGCACAAGTCACATGCTACCGGTTGCGGTCGCCTAGGCCATCGGCTGAACGTCCTGACGCGCGCCCTGCCACGTCCTGATTTCTCGGGACTAGCTAACACAGATCCGAAGCGGCAAATAGCGGCGCGATGATGTATACGAGCAGGATGGGCGTTGGCGTTTCAATCCGCGTGCGGGAGGCCGGGACTTCCCGTGCTGAATTCCCGGCCTCCGCCCTGCCAGCAATACCTATGGCTTCAAGACAAATCGTCCGGTAACCGTAAGCCCGGAGAACACCGCGCGCAGCTTCCACTCGCCCGGATTCTCTTTCGCTGGCTTGGTTGGGTTGATGGCGGCGAAACCCAGCCGCGGATTCTGGGCTATGATCTCCTCGCGCGTCGCGGCAATGGGAAGCACGGCGTAGTAGAAGTACGTCCACGTATACCCGCCTTGCGGATCGAGCCGCTGGCTGAACGTGGCGACCGCGGTGTCGGTGGGATCGAGCAGCTGCCACTGAAACTGCCCCTGCGTGTCAATATCCGCGATCTCAAAGAACATCACGACATATGGCAAGCTGATCGAAAATTCCCTGGCACAGCCTGTCGGGACGGCCTCCGTGCCCTGCGACCCGAGATCCCTAATGGTCACGTCGCGGCACACCCGTATGTCGATGCGGGGAGATGCTTGCGTCGACGCAGGAGCCGTGGCCAAGACGAGCATCACTGTCACACCCATCGCTGCCAGCAACCGTTTCATCGCTGTGTCTCCTCTCATCCTTTGCTGCCGTGTTCAGCTTACGGGGGAGCGAACCTGCAGCCATCGGGCAGGCGTCCCAACTCCATGCCTGCCCGGTCCTGGATTTTCGGGACCATGCTCATGAGCCCAGGGAATCACCTAAGGGCGGCAGAATGGGGAGGACGACGATGCGCGCGGGCTGTCTGCTCCTGCATGGATTTTCCGGTTCCCCACTGGAGATGATTCCGCTGGCCCACGCGCTGGAGGCCGAAGGGTGGATGGTCTCCAATCCGCCGCTGGCCGGGCACATGACCAGTCCGCATGAGCTCGCCAAGACGACGTGGCCGCAGTGGGTGCAGTCCGCGCGGGGGGCCTACGAGGACCTTAGCAGCCGGTGTGAGCGCGTGGCGATTCTCGGTCTGTCGATGGGTGGGGCGGTGGCGCTCTACCTGGGGGTCACAGAAAGCCCAAGCGCAGTGGTCGCGATCTCGACGCTGATCCGTGTCCGTCCGCTGGTGGTCCGCGCGTCCAGAGCGGCATCGCGCGTGCTGCCGCTGGCGCCCCTGGTATTTCGCCTGGGACCGAAAGACCCCCGGATGCGGCAGTATCAGTCCCCGTACCGGGCGTACCCGCTGGCGGGGCCGGCCGAGGTGTCCGCGCTCCTCGAGGAGACGCGGCGGTTACTGCCATCGCTGCGCGTGCCGCTGCTCGTGGTGCAGGGGAGACGCGACCGGGTTGCGCCCAGGGAAAGCGCGCAGGAGATCGCCGATCTGGTGACCGCCGCGCCCGTCGAAGTGTTGTGGCTGCCCCGGTCCGGGCACGTTATCACCCTGGACGAAGACCGCGAAGTGTTCTTCAGCGAGGTGCGGCGCTTCCTGCGCGGGCACCTAGACGTGCCTGAGCGCGGCCAGGACGCCTAGAGCCACGGCGGCCAGGACGCCGACCAGCAACACCGGGAACAAGAGAAACCAGCCGACCGACTGGGCCCGCCAGGCAATCCCCACCAGCACGATCAGCAACGCGACCCCGCCGGCCAGAGCCAGACGCACGGTCCGTTTGCCGACAACCGTCGTGCGACGACTCATCGGTCTGCGTCGGGCCGGGCGCCCGCGTTGGCCCGCAGCTGCGCGATGGTTTCCTCGTAGGACTGCAAGATACGGTTCTGCCGCTGGAACCGCATCGCCAGGTAGCCGGCGTACAGCGCGATCCCCCAGAACGTGAGGATCTTCACGGCCTCGACGGTCAAATCTCCCGACGGCGGTGTGAAGAGCAGGACCACCACGTAGGCGATGTTGTACACCGTCGCGACGTACAGCGCCATCGGCATGCCGTAGCGGATGCTGTTGCTGACCAGCACGATGAAGTAAGCGTAGTAGAAGACACTGGCGCTGCCGCCGGTAAACCAAACGAGCAGCGAGAGGATGAGCAGGTCGGTTCCGGTGGTGACGTACTTCAACCACCACGGCGCCCCGCTCCGCAGCACGACCGTGTACGCCACATTGAGCGCCGCAATCGCGCCGGCCAGCCCCAGGATGGACGGCCACGAGACCGCGAGGAGTCCCGCGCGTTTGAGATAGGCGACGGCAACGAATAACACGGTGGCGACCAGCCACCGGACCGCCACTTTGCTCCGCTCGATCTGCTGCTCCATGGCGCGGTCCTTTACCGCTTGGCCACCGAGAAGGCTTCAACTTCCGCGCGGGCCGTCAGGTCGTTCAACGCGGTTTCCAACTGCTTGGACAGGGCGTCCAGCCGCGCGTCATCGATGTCGTCCGGCACGTCGACGGGTTCGCCAATCACCAAGGCCCCTCGCGTGAACGGGACGGGGAGTTCGAACTGGTCCCAGGATTCCATCACCATCGCGTGCTGGAGCCCCGCGCCGACCGGCACCAGGGCGACGCCGGTCTTTTTCGCCACGAACGCCGCCCCGGGCTTGGCCCGGAACATCGGTCCCGACGGTCCGTCGGCGGCGATCACGCCGCCGCGCCCGTGCTCCAGCGATTGGAGGAACCGGATCACGCCGCGCGATTCGCTGGGAAACCGGGCCGCGTCGAGCACGTGGTACCCGAGGTGCTGCAGCGCCGCCAGGGTGATGCGGCGCATGGCCCGCGAGCCGCGCCGGAAGCTCCCGTCCCTGGCGTGGCTGGTGTAGATGACCAGCGGCAGGCCTTGAAAGAAGAACACCGGCAGCAATCCTCTGCCGTGCCACACGACGATGAGGAACGGGCGCGACGCGCGCAGCAGCGCGGCCATGTGCTCGTAGCCGAAAATGTGGAGATCGATCGAGCTGTCGACGATGCGGAACAGCCCGACGACGAACAGCGACAGAATCCACGCCGCCCCCTCGATGAGCCGCTCGCCGAATTGTGGTTGGTCGGCACGCTGCGGCTGCGCCCGCGGGGCGACTGTGGCGTTGCTCACCTCACGCTCCGTCGTCCAGGCCGTACTCGCTGGTGCGGTGGGTCTTCAAGTACATTTGTTCGATGAGATGACCATATCGCTGCATGATCACCCGCCGCCGCACCTTCAGCGATGGCGTGATCTCGCCGTTTTCCAGCGAGAACTCCTTCGGCAGGACCGTGAAGCGGCGGACCCGCTCGTAGGGCGCCAGGTCGCTGTTGACTTCCTTCATTGCCGACGCGATGAGCGCCTCGGTGACCGGATGGGCCGCGATGGCCTCGTGCGACATGCCGTTCGCGCCTTGCGCCGTCAGCCGGGCCCCAACGTTCTCGAAATTCGGGACGACAAGCGCCACGATGTACGGGTACTGATCGCCCACCGCCACGGCCTGCGCGACGAAGGGATTGGCGACGAGGCGCGCTTCGATCGGCTGCGGCGCCACGTTCTTCCCGCCGGCGGTGACGATGAGATCTTTCTTCCGGTCGGTGATGAACAGATAGCCCCGCTCGTCCAGGCGGCCGATGTCGCCGGTGTGGAGCCATCCCTCCGCGTCGATCGCCTCGGCGGTCGCGTCGGGTTTGTTCCAATAGCCCATCATGATGTTGGGCCCGCGGGCCAGGATCTCGCCGTCATCGGCGATCTTGATCTCCACGCCGGGCGGGGCCAATCCGACGGATCCCAACCGGTTGGACTCCAGCCGGTTCACGGCGATCACCGGCGCGCTCTCGGTAAGGCCGTAGCCATTGAGCACCGGCAGGCCGACGATGTCGAAGAACTCGGCGATTTCGCGCGCGATGGGGGCGCCGCCGGAGACGCTGAAGCGCAGGTGTCCGCCAAAGCGCTCCAGGATCTTCGAGAAGACGAGCCGGCGGGCCAACGCGTACTGCACTCTGGCCAGCAGCGGCGGTCGCCGGCCGTCCCACTCCGCGGACTTCACCTGTTTGCCCACATGCACCGCCCAGTTGAACAGCCGCTGTCTCGCGCCGCCGTCTTTCTGTACTCTGGACAGGATCTGCACGTAGGCCCGCTCATACACGCGCGGCACGGATGCCAGAATCGTGGGCTGCGCGAGGGGGAGCATGAGCGAGACTTTCTCCACGGCATCGACGTAGGTGACCCGAGCGCCGCAGTACAGGAACAGGTAGTCCAGGATACGCTGGAAGATGTGCGACAGCGGCAGAAACGACAGTACCTCATCCGTGTCGAAGATCGGATAGAGCGGCCGGAGCGATGTGATCTGGGACACCAGATTCCGGTGCGACAGCATCACCCCTTTGGGCTCCCCGGTCGTTCCTGACGTGTAGATCAGACTCGCCAGATCCGTCCCCGTAAGCGGCGGCCGGGGCGCCTCGCCACCTCCGGGTAAGGTCGGCAGCTCCTGCAGGGCCGGCAGGCCGTCTCCCAATCCCGGATCGATGCCGACGAGCCGTACATCGGGAAGTGCCGCGCCGGCTTCCTTGGCGATCCGGGCGCGTTCTTTGCCGGAGACCAGAAACAGTTTTGCGCCGGAATCGGCGACGACGTACTGCACCTGGTTGGCAGGCAGGCTGGGGTAGAGCGGCACCAATACGGCGCCGAGCAGGTGGCAGGTGAAATCGATGATGTGCCATTCCGGCCGGTTCTCCGCGAACAGCGCGACGCGATCGCCTTTGCCGATGCCCGCCGCGGCCAGCCTACCTGCCGTCGCGCGTGTCGCGTCGGCGAACTCCGCAACGGTGTAGCCGCGCCATCCCTTGCCGGCCCGGGCCCGCAGCAGTTCCTTCGAGGCTGGGTTTGCTGAAACGATGTGGTCAAACAGATCCCTCAGTGTTTCCACGGCGATCCTCCTTGACCGGACTCGGAATGAGTTGAGGGCAGGGGATGTGCCGCCCAAATGTTCGGGCCACACCGCGCATCCCCTGCCGTGAATCTCCTTACCGTCTACTACGGCAGCGTATAGATGTTGGCCGCCGTCCCAGGCGGGAACACGGTGATCCAGTCTACGGCACCCACAGGGGCGTGGCTGTCGCCCCGCTGCGCGTGCTGCTGATCGGCAGTGATAGCGAAGGCGATCCCGAGATCGTTATAGATCAACAGCCGTACGCCGCCGACGCCGGGGATGGAGAACTCGACTCGGCTGGGTGACATGCCGTAGGCAAACAACACCGCACCTTCAGACGATCCGAACCCGATCCCCCGGTCCGTGCGGAAGCGAGGATCGGAAATCGTTAGGCCGAGCAGTTTGCCGTTGTCCGAAGCATCCACGTACGCGCTGGGCAGGCTCCGCCAGTTCAGTTTTGCCGCGCGGATTCCCTCGGTCTGACTCTTGCTTGGCTCGCCGTACCGGGCCGTGAGATCGGCCACCGTCATCCCCAGGGTGGAGGCCCCGATGCTCTTTCCGGGGACGATGAGCAGATCCGCGTCAGTCGACACCGGGGTGACGCCCGACAGCGGCTCCCGGCGTTCGGTGCTGCGGATCACGGTTGCCACGCGCACGGCGTTGCCGGCGATTGTGATGACGCCCTGGGTCTCCAGCGTCCACTCTTCATTGCTCCGTAGAGTCCGTCCCTCGTCCACAGACCACTGGATCTCGCCGCGGCCTCGGATCGTTCCGCGCATCGTACTGGAACTCATCGTGCCGTCGATGGTCACGCGGATCACGGCAACGCGGTGGTCCCCATCGCGTTGCACGCTGGCCAGCGTGAAGGTGGTTGTTCTCAGGTACGTCCCACCGTCGCTGTTGTCGCTGATGCGTTCGGTCCACGCATCCCCCGCCGCCACGGCACGCTCCGGCAGCTTGAACGGATAGACGGTCTGTTTCTCGCCCGCGAGGACCTCGCTCACGGTTCCGTCCGGACGGACCCGCATCATGAGCGGCGCCTCGCCACACCCACAGGCCCGCCCGTCCACCGCGGCGTGAATGTCCTCGGACGCCATCTCAACGAGGATGACGCCGTCTGCGCCCAGATCCATAACACGATGCGCTTCGCGGGCGTCAAATGTCATGGTCGATGTGCGGCGCTCGTCTCCGACCTGCACCGACAAGGCGTAGACGCGGGACAGGCTGTAGAGAATCGTCTCGCCGGCCTTGTAGTGGAGACGAAGATCGACCGCCTCCGTCTGCGCCAACCCCCGACTCGCGGAGACGCCCAAGATCATGGTGGCCAAGAGCATCAGTCCCACAACGCGTTGCTGGTTCACCGTTCTCACCCCCTCGGCTCGAACACGATCAGGTTACGGTGGCCCCAAGCACACGACATCGGGCCGATGTCCCGGTGGCATCGCAAACGCATCCCAACTTTCCGGGACGCCAATGCTCGAAGATGTGGGCGAGACGGAGGGTTCTGGCGGGCGCAGCCGGCGCTTACTCCGAGTCGTCGGGCTTTTCGGATTGGGGTGGTTGCCCCAACCCGTGGCGCGCGGCGATCAGGGCGGCTTCGGTGCGATCGTTCGCGTGGAGCTTGCCGAGGATCGCGCTGACGTGGTTGCGGACGGTTTTTTCCGAAAGGAACAGCCGCTTCGCGATGTCGCGGTTGCGCAGGCCGCCGGCGAGGAGTTCGAGGACGTCGGTTTCCCGCTTGGTCAGTTGCGCAAAGAGCTTGCGCTGCCCTCGCGCCATGCGATCAATCCGCGTAAATTCCTTGACCACCCGGGCCACCAGCCCCGCGGAGAGGAACCCTTCCCCGGCGCGGGCGGCGCGAATCGCTGCGGCGATCTGCGCCACCGACGCATCTTTCAGGACGTAGGCGATCGCTCCGGCTTTGAGCGCCGCGAAGAGGTTGTCGTCATCGTCGAAGGCCGTCAGGACCACGATCGCAGTCCCGGGCAGTGCGCTGCGGAGCTCACGGGTCAGTTCGATGCCGTCCATGACCGGCATGCGCAAATCCGTGAGCATCACATCGGGTCGGTGCGCCAGCGACTCAATCAAGGCGTCCCGGCCCGTTCCCGCCGTGGCGATGATCTGCAGATCGGATTCGCGCGCCAGCAGTTCGGCCAGCGACGAGCGCAGGATGCCCTCGTCTTCGGCGATGAGGACACGGATCGTCATCAGAGGGCCCTCCGGGGGACCGGCCACGACGCGGTGATGGTGGTGCCGCGGTCGGCGTCTGAGGCCACCTGGAAGGCGCCGCCCGCGGCGGCGACGCGTTCGCGAAGTCCTTGCAGCCCACCGGACGCTACGGCCGGATCGAATCCCTCGCCGTCGTCATGGATCGTGCATTGCACCGCGCCATCGGCAACGGTGACGGCGACCGCGACCTGCGACGCCCGGGCGTGCTTGGCCGCGTTGGTCAGGCTTTCTTGAATGACCCGCACCATGGCGTGTTCCGCGGCGGGCGTCAGCCGCGGGAGGGAGGGCTGGATATCCACGTCAAGGATGAACGGCCAGCGATCGGACAGCGTGGCGACCTGGGCGCGCAGCGCCGTGGGGAGATCGGCATGCTGAGGACCGGCGCGCAGGCGACGGACCAGGTAGCGGAGCTCATCCCCCGCTCGGGTCGCCGTCTCGCGCTCCTGCCTGACAATCGCGGCCGCCCGCTGCGGATCTTCGGGGATCAGGCGGTCCGCCAGCTCGAGCCGGATTCCGAGCGTGACCAGCAGGTGCTGGATGCCGTCGTGCACCTCACGTGCCAGTTCCGTCTGGTACTCGGCGCGCTCCGCGGCCCGCTCGTAGATCGAGACGGTCCGCACGATCCAGCCGTAGAGAGAGGCGATGATGGCGATAATGCCCAGATGGAAGGCCACGGGGACGGCCAGCGGGGTGTGTGTCACGAAGATGACGCCGGCGTAGGCGGCGACTGCGACTCCGGCCAACGAGATGAGATTCGCCAGGCGCAGCGACGCTACCGCCGATGTAATAGGGATGAAATACAGAATGGACAGAGCGTCTTGAGGGTTGCCCACCGCGACCAGAGCGGTGGTGACGAGCGCGACGTCGAAGTATGGCCAGATCAGGGATGCCTCGGGCCACTGCCATCGCAGCGTTAGCCAGGTGCGCAGCAGAAGATACATGAACGTCACGGCGGCCAGTGCGGTGAGCGCGGTAACCGCGACCTGCGGCGCGTTGCCGCGCCACGCCGGCAGGCTCAACCAGATCAGGGCGAAGGGGGCCAACACCCAGACGTGCGCCACAATGATCAATTGCAGCCGCCGCTGCATTGTTGAGCGTTGTTACGCCATCGCACGGTGGGTTCCTGTTGTGGCGCGAGGCGTCGAGGGCCGGTTGCAGAATGATGGGTGATATGGCGCTGATCCTGCTTGAGACGGACGTAGCGGCGCTGCTCGCGATGGAACGGGCGATCGGGCTGATGGAAGACGCGTTGCGGGCTTACTCCAGCGGCGAGGTCGAGCAGCCCGTGCGCCTTGCCCTGGAGGCTGCTCCCCACCGCGGGCTGCTTGCGCTGATGCCCGCCTACGTCACCACGCGTGAGGCGCTCGGTGCAAAGGCCGTCACGTTCTATCCGGGTAACGCGGATCGGAACCTGCCGACCCACATGGCCGTCGTGTTGCTGTGGGACAGCGCCACGGGGGAGTTGCTAGCGATCATGGACGGCCGGCTGATCACAGAGGTCCGCACGGCCGCGGTGTCGGCGGCGGCGACCAAAGCGCTGGCGCGCCCGGAGGCAAGGGTCCTGGCGCTCCTGGGGGCCGGCGTGCAGGCGCGCAGCCACCTCGAGGCACTGCGGGTGGTTCGTCCGATCAAGGAAGTGCGGGTCTGGTCGCGGACGCCGGAGCGAATGGAAGAGTTCGCACGTGCCGCAGCGTCCATCGGAGTGGAGGTGCGCGCCGTACCCTCTGCCGCGGAGGCGGTGCACGGAGCAGACATCATCTGCACCGTGACCTCCGCAACAGAACCCGTGCTGCGGGGGGAGTGGATTTCAGCCGGTGCCCACATCAACGCGGTCGGGGCGCCGCGGCCGACCTGGCGTGAACTCGATACCGCAGCGGTCTCCCGCGCCCGCGTGTTCGTGGATTCCCGCGCCGGCGCGCTGGCCGAGTCCGGGGATCTCTTGCTGCCGATGCGGGAAGGGGCGATCGAAGAGACGCATATCGTCGGCGAAATCGGGGAGGTCTTTGCCGGCGCCATCTCCGGTCGCACCGGGCCGAAGGACGTGACACTGTTCAAGTCGCTCGGGATGGCCGTGGAGGATGTCGTGACGGCCCACGACCTCTATCTGCGCGCACGAGAGAAGGGCGTAGGACGCGACATAGAACTATGAAAGGCTCGCATGTCAGGTAAGCGCATCGTCATTCTGGGCGGTGGTTTCGGCGGCGTTACGGCAGCGCGCGAACTGCGGCGACTGTTGGGCGCCGACCATACCATCACCCTGATCGACCGCCGGACGGAGTTCTTCATGGGGCTGCGCAAGTTGTGGGTGCTTGCCGGCAGAGGGACGCGGGTTGACGGCGAGCGTCGCCTGGATCTGCTGCGCGGCCAGGGCATCGGTGTCAGCCAGGCGATCGTCACCGAGATTGACGGGACGGCCCGCCGGGTGCGGACGACCAGCGGTGAGTACCCGTTTGACTATCTCGTCGTCGCGCTGGGCGCGGAGCCGCGCCCGGATCTCGTGCCTGGATTTTCGTCTGCCGTGTTCAATCTCTATGATCCGGCCGACGTCGAGCGGGCGGCTCCCGAGATCGCCGCCTTCAGGGGGGGCGTCATCGCCGTCGGCATTCTCGGCGTGCCCTACAAGTGCCCGCCGGCTCCCTACGAGGCGGCGATGCTGTTGGACGATGAGTTCCGCCGGCGTGAGATGCGCCCCCGCGTGCTCCTGCAGACCTTCTCGCCGCAGCCCATGTCCCTTCCGGTCGTGGGCGCCGCCGGCTGCGCCCAGGTGGAGGGATTCCTAGTCTCTCGCCTCATCTCGTTCCAGGCGAACCGCAAGACCGTTCGCCTGGACGGCCGCACCGCCCACTTTGACGATGGGACCAGCCTCACGCCGGACCTGTTCATCGCCGTTCCGCCACACCGGCCTCCGGCCGTGGTGGCCGACAGCGGACTCGCCGGCCCCGGGCCGTGGGTCACCGTCGACCCTGCGACGCTGCAAACGCGCGTCGAGGGAATCTACGCGGTGGGAGATGTCGTCGAGATCACCCTGGCCAACGGCATGCCGCTGCCCAAAGCGGGCATTCTCGCCGAGGAGCAGGCGAAGGTGGCGGCGGCGCAGATCGCGGCAGAGGTGACCGGCGCCTCCCGGCCGCTCCCTTATGATGGGCGAGGATACTGTTTCATCGAAGTAGGAAACGAGCAGGCGGCCATGGTGGTCGGCGAGTTCCTGGCCAGGCCCGCTCCTCAGGTGGACGTCGCGCCCCCGACTCACGAGGCGTATGCTCAGAAACTCGAGTTCGAGCAATCCCGGCTGCGGGAGTGGTTCAGTTGACCGATCCATCCCAGCCCTAGCGTTCCCGCCGCCTGCGGGCACTCCATCTAGCGGTATCCGCCGTTTTCGCCAGATTTCCTGGAAAATCAAAGAAATTCGGGGGTACAAGGAGGAGTTTTCGGGCACGGAGAGAATGGACAGTGGCATAAAGTGGGGATTGGTGGGGAGTCTTGTTCAAAGGTGAACACCATTACTCCCTCGACGAGAAAGGACGGATTGTACTGCCACCCAAGTTCCGGCGCGACCTGGGAACGACGGTGGTGGTCACCCGCGGTCTCGACGAGTGCGTGGCGGTCTACTCGACGGCCGGCTGGGCGAAGAACGAAAAAAAGCTGAACGCGTTATCGGTCAACCGGCGCGATTTCGCGCGGTTCATGCTCGGCAGCGCCGAAGACGTGGAGCTCGACAAGCAGGGCCGCATGACGATCCCGGCGCACCTGCGGCAGTACGCGAAGATCGAGCGCGACGCGGTGGTGGTTGGGATGGGGGGCCGCCTGGAAATCTGGAGCGAGACGAACTGGCAAACGTACATCGCGAAAGTGCAGGCCGAGGCGCCATCCCTGGCCTCGGAATTGAGTGACCTGAGCATTTAGCAGCATCGAGCATTTACCGGTTCTCTTAAGCGAGACGCTGCAGTGGTTGGATCCCCGGCGCGGCGGGGTCTACGTCGATGCCACGCTGGGAGGCGGAGGGCACGCCGAGGCGATTCTCGAGCGAATCGTCCCGGGGGGACGGCTGATCGGGATCGACCGGGATGACGACGCGATCGCGCTGGCATCCCGCCGGTTGGCCCGGTTTGGCGAGGCGGTGGTGATCGTCCGCGACAACTACGCGGCGATCAAAGGGGTCCTGACCTCTCTGGACCTCGCGCAGGTCGACGGGATACTGCTCGACCTGGGCGCCTCCTCGATGCAGTTTGCGTCGGCAGAACGCGGGTTCTCGTTTGCGGTCAGCGGCCCGCTGGACATGCGGATGGACCGGCGGCAGGCCCTGACGGCCGCAGATCTGGTAAACAGGCTGGGCGAACGTGAGATTGCGGATCTGATCTACCGATACGGGCAGGACCGGTGGTCGCGGCGCATCGCGCGGGCCATCGTGCGGACGAGGCCGGTGGCGACCACCACCGCGCTGGCAGAGATCGTGAGCCGGGCGGTCCCGCGGCGGTCGTGGCCGCGGGGGATTCACCCGGCGACGCGGACGTTTCAGGCGCTGCGGATTGCCGTAAACGACGAACTGACGAACCTTGAAAAGGCTCTACCAGATGCGGCGGAGGTACTCCGGGAGGCGGGTCGACTTTGCGCCATCACCTTCCACTCCCTGGAAGACCATACGATCAAACATACCTTCCTGCGCCTCTCCCGTGGGTGCGCCCGTTCTTCCGGGTCCTCCGCCTCTGTGCCGCAGACGACAGGGGAGACACCATGCCTCCGGATCCTGACGAAGAAACCGGTGACGCCGTCTCCTGAGGAGGTTGCACGCAATCCGCGCGCGCGGAGCGCGAAGTTGCGCGCGGCGGAGCGGATCTGAATCTCACAATCGCATACGCGTTGGGGCGGGTCGTTGGGGATCGGACTTCGTACTTTCACACACACCCCAGGAAATCCCCTCCACTCACCGTTGAGCACCTCCGGCAACCGGTGCCCGCGTCCCGCCCCACGTTTTGAGTTGGCCGGGTCTTCTGGATCCTTCGCGCCGTCCGGGTCATTGCCCGGTCGTTCCGGCGGATCCGGTGGACCCGGTAGAGTCGAAAGAACCCGTCGGCGTTGAGGTGACGATGCTCGCGTACGCGGAGAGGTCGAAAATCTATCCGGTCCTGCTGCCGCAGCGGTGGGATCGGCCCACGTCGCGGCGTGCGCGGGCGAATCCGGCCACGCGCGCAGTCATCATCGCGCTGGTGCTGATGTTGCCGGCCGTCTTGTACGTCTATGGGCGGACGCAGATCGCCCGCACCGGCTACCTCATCCTCCGTGTGCAGCATGACGTGGACGGCCTGCAGGCGCAGCGGGACCGGCTGCTGGCCACGGCGACGGCTTTGAAGACCCCTGAACGCATCGAACATATCGCCACGGTCGAACTCGGCATGATCCCGCCCCGCCAGCAGCAGCTGGCGACGATCACGCTGGCGCCGGCGGTGGCCGTGCGGCCTCCGAGCATGGCCGACCGGACCGCCTGGGACCGGCTGCGTGCCTGGCTCGCGGGCGAGGCGGAAGCGCACGAAGCCCGCTAGCGGATGAAGCCGGGCGCGCGGACGGCGGCCGGGAAGCCTACCGCCCGCCGGTTGCCACCCCGCGACGCCTCCCGTCGTTCCTCGGCGCCACGGCGCCAACTGCTCCGCATCGCAGGAGAGCTTGTCGCCGACCACCGCCAGTTGACCCGGCGACGTACCACGGTCGTGCTGGGGCTGCTCCTCGTCGCCCTTGCGGCCCTGGCGGCCAGGCTGGTGCAGGTCCAGCTGGTGATGGCCGATCGGCTGCGGCAGATGGCGCAGCGGCAGCAGATCGCGACTCTAGCCATCGAGCCCCATCGCGGACGGATCCTCGACCGGAACGGACGACCCCTCGCTGTGAACGTGGAGGTGACATCCATCTACGGCGTGCCGACACTGATCGATGACCGTCATGCCTTCGCGGTCCGCGTAGCTCCCGCGGTCGGTGAATCCACCGCTGAGATCGAACGGCGCCTGCAGGGTGGCGGGAAGTACTTCGCGTGGGTGGCGCGCAAGGTAGCTCCCCAGGTCGCGGCCCGCGTGAAGGCGCTGGGGCTGGGCGACAGCATTGGCTTTCTCACCGAAGACCGCCGGGCCTACCCCAACGGCTCGCTCGGCGCGCACGTCCTGGGCTTCGTCGGCATCGACAATCAGGGCCTCGGCGGCGCCGAGCTCGCGTATGATGCAACGCTGCGCGGGCGCGCCGGCAGTGCGGTCGCCGAGCGCGACGGGGTGGGGCGCGTGCTCATCGAGACCCAACGCACCATCGAAGCGCCGCAGAACGGCTCTGATCTCGTGCTGACGATCGATCAGGTCATTCAGCACATCGCCGAACGTGAACTGGAGCGGGCCGTGATGCAGACGCATGCGCGTCGCGGGCTCGTCCT
The DNA here is from genome assembly GCA_036505015.1 of bacterium. Taxonomy (GTDB): domain Bacteria; phylum Sysuimicrobiota; class Sysuimicrobiia; order Sysuimicrobiales; family Kaftiobacteriaceae; genus DASXUC01. The sequence continues at coordinate 22,446 of DASXUC010000002.1, forward strand.
GGTGATGGATCCGAAGACCGGCGAGGTACTCGCCCTGGCCGGCCGCCCCCTGTTCGACCCCAATGCCGGCAGCCGGGCACGTCCGGAGCAGTGGCTGAACCGCGCCGTGGCGGTCACGTATGAACCCGGCTCCACGTTCAAGATTTTTCTCACCGCCGCTGCGCTCAATTCACGCGCCGTCACGCCGGAGGAGCGGTTCTTCTGCAACGGATCGCTCCAGGTCAGCAACCACGTCATTCGCGATGCGCACGGCCCGCACGGCTGGCAGACCATGAGCGATATGGTGACGAACTCCTGCAACGTCGCCGCTGCGCAGGTCGCGACCCGGCTGGGCAAGGAGGCATTTTACCGCTACATCCGCGCCTTCGGTTTCGGGAGAGCCACCGGCATCGATCTCCCAGGCGAAGTGCAAGGACTGGTACCTCCGCCCGCGGAGTGGCGGGGGCCCGGGCTGCAGACGATCGGGTTCGGTCAGGGAGTCGGCACCACCGCGCTGCAGATCCTCGTGGCGAGCACCGCGCTGGTCAACGACGGGGGGATGGTCCGCCCGCACATTGTGCGCGCGGTGCGGGATCCTCAGGGACGCGTCGTGCGGGCCATGGATGTCGGACGCCTCGCCCCTGTGATCACGGCGCAGACGGCTCATGCCGTGCTGCGGATGATGACCCGCGTCGTCGAGGAAGGGACGGGTACACAGGCCGCCATCGCGGGCTATCCCGTCGCCGGGAAGACCGGCACGGCCCAGAAGCCGTCTCCGGCCGGCGGGTACGACCCCAACCGGTTCGTCGCGTCGTTCCTGGGAATTGTACCAACCACCGCGCCTCGTCTCGCCATCCTCGTCGTGCTGGATGAACCCGAAGGCGCCTACTACGGGGGAGCAGTCGCCGCCCCGGTCTTCCGCGAGGTCGCCTCGCAAGCGTTGTGGTATCTGCGCGTCCCGCCCGCGACGGGCGCACTCGGCGGGCCCGGCAAGTAGCCATCGATCGCCCATTCACGTCACTCCGAAGTCGATCTTCGACGGCGATGGTAGGCAGTGGTCAGTTTTGACCGCTGCACGTTTTCTGGCGGGCTGGGGGAGGGCCGCTCCGCTCCCTGGGGCCGCTCCGCTCCCTGGGGCGGCTCACCTGCTCACCCCAGAAATTCGCTGCGCAAATTTCCGGGGACCCCGAGGCCTTAGCGTAGCGCTCGGGCTCGCCCCGCCACGATCGGCTGGGCTCACCCGGCCTGCACAACGGCCGGGCACGCTGCTCCGGGCCTCCCCCGCACTACCGCGCGAGAGATCCTGCGCTGTGCTCCCTGCGTGACGCTGCATGCGGGGCCCCCCTGCGCGACGCGGCCCTCGCCC
>DASXUC010000003.1:0-19772 GCA_036505015.1 bacterium
TGGTGGAGCGCCGCTCCGCTCTCGGGGCGGCTCACCACCAGCCCCCGGGAGGGGACGCGCAGAGGCTGGGAACGGACCAGAGGGGATGGCGGCGGGCGAGTGGGGCGGCCCCCGAGCGAAGGTTGGCGGGCGGCAACCCTAGCGCAGGCCGTGAAGCAGAGGATCGCCGCACCGATGTCGCGGGAAGCGGAAGAGACCGTAGTGATCCGTAGCTTACAGATTGGCGGGCGAGCGCGGCAGGGAACGTGAGGCCTGCAACGACAATCCGAGCCGCCCGACTCGCAGCGAGGGGCCACCCCCGAGCGCAACCGCCACCGCGCTCATCCAAAATGACCCACCACCCGGGGCGCCGAGCGGTTGCCGACCCATCACCTCCTCACGTATACTGAACAAACGGTGACACACGGAATGGACTTCGTGAGCCCGACGGTGGGCAAACTTTCATTCGGTCAGATGTTCGATGCGCTGGTCGGCTACATGGACGAGGAGCCCGACCAGCAGTATCACCTCATCATCGGCACCGACTCCTTGCTCAGCGACCAGACCTGCTTCGTCACGGCGATCATCGTGCACCGGGTCGGTCACGGCGGGCGCTACTTCTACCGGAAGATGATCAACCGGAAGATGGACAGCCTGCGGCAGCGTATCCTGTTCGAGACGTCGCTGAGTCTGGAGACGGCGGGGTTGCTGAGCGCGGAACTTGCCCGCAACGGCCACTCAGAGTTGCCGGTCGAGATTCACCTCGACGTGGGCCCCAACGGCGACACCAAGCGCATCGTGCGCGAGGTCATCGGCATGGTGAACGGGTCCGGGTATACGGCCGTGACCAAACCCGATGCCTACGGGGCCTCCAAGGTCGCGGATAAACACTCGAAGTAACGCGAACGGCGAACAAGCGAACAGGCGAAGTTGGTCAGCGCCGCTCGGGTTCCCAACCCCACACCGGCAGGATGTCCACCGGCGAATAGTCATCCGTGAGCAGCGGCATGTCCGCGGTCGGCACCGGCTTGTCGTAGTAGTCCTCGAGGAACCGCTCCAGCAGCGCCCCGGGGATCTTCTTCTGAGTCCGCAGCGTGGCGAACTGATCGACCAGCTGTTTGCGCGTGAAGCCGGCCTTGCCGGTGGCGAACAGAATGATCGTGCGCACCGCATCCTCCTCATGGCCGATACTGTATGACACCGGGAAGAGATACAATCCCGTGAACTCGCTGGCATAGGTCTTGTAGATCGACCGAAAGAGTTTGCTGTTCGCGCCGCCCAGAAAGCCGACGATGTTGGCGGCCATGATCCCGCCGGGATTCAGTTTGGCCTTGGCCTGCTCGAAGAACTCCTGGGTGACCAGATGGAAGGGCACCCCTTCGGCAAAGTACGCGTCCATCACGATCAGATCGTACCGGTCGGCCGTCTTCACGATGTACCGGCGGCCGTCTTCGACGAAGATCCGGTGGCGCCCATCCTCGGTGACGAGAAAGTAGTTCTTGGCCAGATCGACGACCACCGGATCGAGCTCCACGGAATCGACGGTCGCCTGCGGGAATTCTTTCAGGATCCGCTTGGAGATCGACCCCGAGCCCAGCCCCACCACGAGCACGCGCCTGATGTCGGGCTTGAACAGCCACGCCAGCAGGAAGTAATCCGGGTACCGCAGCGGACTCGTATATGGATCCTTTAGCAGCATTCCGCCCTGCAGCGAGCGGTCGAACCGCAGGTAGCGCCAGGTCGCATCCTCGTAGATGCGGATACGGTGGTAGACGGTGTCCTTCTCGAACAGCAGCCGCAGCTCGCCCTGGGCCAGAGCCGGCACGGCAAGCAGCACGATCAGCAGCGCCGCCGTCATGGCGACCGGGCGAAGCACGCGCGCCCGCACCGCTTTCAGGGCGAGCAGACCGGCGAAGACGATCAGCGCACCCCCCAGCGCGTACAGGATCGCGCGGACGCCCATCGCCGGAATGAGCACAAAGGCCGTGAGCAGCGTCCCCGCGATGCTGCCCGCGGTCGAGATCGCGTAGAGCAACCCGGCGGTGTTGCCGACCGTGGCCAGATCGGTCGCCGCCAGCTTGATCGCAAACGGGGACGTCGCACCCATCAGGAGGCTTGGCAGCACGAACAAGACGACCGAGGCCAGCAGGGGTGTCAACCGGGGACCCAGGTCCCATGCCGAAAACGCCTCCAGCACCGGCCGGGAGATCACGGGCACCAGCAGGACCAGGACGCCGGCGATGCTGATGGTGGCCGACAGCACCCCCGCGTGCGGCCAGCGATCCGCGGCGCGCCCACCGAGGTAGTAGCCGAGGCTCAGCGCGGCGAGGAAGATGCTGATCAGACTGCCCCACACATAGACAGAGCTGCCGAAGTAGGGCGCCAGGACGCGGCTGCCGACGATTTCCAGCCCCATCAGCACGGCGCCGGAACCAAACACCACGACGCGCAAGATCACGGAGCATCCTCCCAAACTCGTTGGTCGTTGGTCGTGAGTCGTTGGTCGTCAAAACCCGATCCTATCGTTTTGATCAACGACCAACGGCAGTTAGCGTATGACCGTCATCCCGTTCATGTAGGACACGAGGGCATCCGGCACCCGCACCGTCCCGTCCTCCTGCTGATAGTTCTCCAGCACCGCGAGCAGCGCGCGGCTCGTGGCCACGGCCGTGCCGTTGAGCGTGTGGGGGTACCGGCTGCCGGAGGCGCCCCGGATCCTGATGCCCAGGCGCCGCGCCTGGAAGTCCGTGCAGTTGCTGATGGACTGGGTTTCGCCGTACCCGCCGCGACCGGGCATCCACGTCTCGACGTCATACGTCTTCGCCGACGGCGCGGCCGTCTCGCCGCCGCACAGCAGTACGACACGGTGTGGGAGCTGCAGCCGCTGCAGGATGCGCTCGGCCAGTGAGACCAGGTATTCGTGCTCGTCCCACGAACGCTCCGGCGTCGTGTACGAGAACATCTCCAGCTTGTCGAATTGATGGACACGGTAGATGCCCCGGATGTCCTTCCCGTAGCTCCCGGCCTCGCGCCGGAAACACCAGGAAATCCCCGCCAGACGCTGCGGCAGCTTGTCCTCGTTCAGGACCTCGTCCTTATACATTCCGGCAAGACTTTGCTCCGAGGTGCCGATTAGGGCGAGATCCTCGCCCTCGATCCGATACACCTGCTGAACGTCGAGGCCGGCGCCACCGTACGCCCCCACGATGACGTCGGGGCGCATCAGAAACGGCGTGATCACCGGTTCGAAGCCCTCGGCCACGAGCAGATCGAGCGCGAACCGCATCAGCGCCTGTTCGAGCAGCACACCGGCCCCGCGCAGATAGTAGAAGCGCGACCCTGAGACTTTCGCGCCGCGCTCCATGTCAATCAAGCCCAGTCCCGTGCCCAGATTCAGGTGATCGGCCGGCGTCGGCGTGAAATCGAACGCGGTGGGCGTGCCCCAGGTCCGGACGACGACGTTGTCCTGCTCGTCCCTCCCGGGCGGGACGGCGTGGTCGGGGAGGTTGGGGAGACTCCTCAGCGTGTGGTCAAGCTCTGATTCGACGGATTTCAACTCCGGCTCGAGCATCTTGATCTGCGCCGCGACCTCCCGCATCTGGGCGATGCGTTCCTCCCGGTCGCGCCCGGTCAACTTGGGGATGTCCGCCGAAGCCCGATTCTGCTCCGCGCGCAGCTGCTCGACACGCCCCAGCGACTCGCGCCGGCGCACGTCGAGATCCACGGCGCGGTCCACCAGCGAGACGTCGCCGCGTTTCTTTTCCACGCCCTCGCGCACCGCCGCCGGATTGTCGCGGATCAGTTTCAGATCAAACATCGTGAATGGTGAATCGCGACTCGTGAATCGGCATGCCCATTAGGACTTTCGCCCATAACTGGAAGATGCCTGGAGTAATCCGGGGACCGCGCGATTCACCATTCACGATTCACTATTCACTGGGTCTCAGACGTCGAGGATGACGCGCGCCCTCCACTCGCTGTTCCGGCCGACGTGCAGCTGATGGTATGTGGCGGCTTTGACGTCGAGCCGGAAGTGATGGCGGGACGGGTCGACCGGCTCCCCGCCGATCTCCGCCCGCAGCGACCGCTCCGTGATGTCCTGCACGTCAAACCGCGCCGGAAGGAACCCGTCGGCGTTGAGCAGGACCAGCAGTTCGTTCAGCCAGTCGACGAGCAATCCTTCCAGGTCATCGGCGTCAACAACCACCCGCCGGCGCTCGCGTACCTGTACGGCAGCGGGGGAAATCAGCAGCGACAACATCCCTTCGGCCGCGCTGGCGAACAGTTCCCGCAGCGACGCGCCGCGCGCTTCGATCCCCACGTCGGCGGTATGCTCGAAAATCTCGAACGGGGTCATCGCCGGGCTGACGGCGCGGCCTCGTGCAGGAGGTCGATGATCGCCTGCATCACCTGGCTGACCCGCTTGTCCCGGTGGGAGATGACGACGAAGGGCTGCTTGATGGTGACACCATCCACCGGCACGATACTGAGCCGGCCCGCGGAGACGTCGACGGCGACGGCGAGCCGCGAGAGGAACGACACGCCCAGGCCCGCGGCCACGGCTTCCTTGACGGCCTCGCTGCTCCCGAGTTCCATCACCGGGGTCAAGGAAACGCCGGCATCGCGCAGGGCCGCATCGACGGCCTCCCGCGTGCCGGACCCCCGCTCACGCAGGATCACGCGTTCATCGCGCAGGTTCGCCAGGGAGATCGACCCCCCCGAGGCCAGCCGGTGGTTCGACGCCACGACCAGCACAATCTCGTCTTCAAAGAACCGCCGCGCGACGAGATTCTGGGCCGAGATCTCCCACCCCACCACGCCCAGGTCCAGTTCGTTGCGCAGCACGCGTTCGGAGATCCGGCGAGCCGTGCTGATCTCCAGCGAGACGGTGATCTGAGGATACCGCTCCTGGAAATGCAGCAGGACCCACGGTAGCAGGTAGGTTCCCGGGATGTTGGTGGCGCCGATCATTACCCGCCCCCGATGCACACCGCGCACCTCGGCAACGGCAGTGGACGCTTCATTCACGAGCGTCAGAATCCGCTGCGCGTAGTCCTCCAGGACGCGGCCCGCCTCGGAGAGGTAGATGCGCTTGCCGAGCTGCTCGAACAGCTCAACGCCCAGCGACCGTTCCAGATCGCCGACCTGGATGCTGACGGACGGCTGGCTGATCTTCAGTTCCTCGGCTGCACGCGAGAAACTGCCCAGGCGTGCGACGGTGTGGAAAATCCTGAGTTGGTGCAGATTCACGTCAGCCGCTCCAGCCGCGGTTGAGTCACGAGTCACGAGTCACAAGTCACGTCCTGTCCCAATGCTACAATGGACCGGGAGATCGTGCCAGAAAGGAGGTGCACGCACATGAACGGACGTGATCGCGTCCGCCTCACCAGCATGACGAGCTGTGCCGGGTGAGCCTCCAAACTGAGTCCCGAGGACCTGGCGCAGGTGCTGCGCCACCTCCCGCTGCCCACCGACCCGAATCTCTTGGTCGGCACCGCCACCGCCGACGACGCCGCCGTGTACCGGCTCAGCGACGACCTCGCCCTGGTGCAGACGGTCGACGTCTTCACGCCCGTGGTGGACGACCCCTACCACTACGGCGCGATTGCGGCCGCGAACTCGCTGTCGGACATCTACGCGATGGGTGCGAAACCGATGCTCGCGCTCGCCTTCGTCGGCTTCCCGCGCAGCAAGCTGCCGATGTCCGTTCTCACCGACATTCTCCGTGGGGGAGCGAACAAAGCGGCGGAAGCCGGCGTCGTGGTCGCCGGCGGGCACAGCATCGACGATCCTGAGCCGAAATACGGCCTGGCGGTCACCGGCATGGTGCGCCCTGACGCGATCATCCGAAACGTCGGCGCCCGAGTGGGGGATCAACTGATTCTCACCAAGCCCCTGGGCATCGGGATCATCACCACCGGCATCAAACAGGACAAAACCTCACCGCAAGCGGCCGACGAAGCCATCGCGGTCATGGAACGGCTGAATCGGGACGCCTCTGAAGCGATGGTCGAAGTCGGCGTCAACGCAGCAACCGACATCACCGGCTTTGGCCTGCTGGGTCACCTCTATGAAATGACTTCAGGCAGCCAGGTCACCGCGCGCATCTGGTTCTCCCGGGTTCCAGTCCTCGAGGAGGCGCGGACACTGGCCGGCCAAGGGGCTATCGCCGGCGGGACGGCGCGCAACTACGAGTATCTTCGGTCCCGCGTCGATTACGCCGGCGTGGACGAACCCAATCAGTTAATCCTGTGCGACGCGCAGACGTCCGGGGGGTTGCTGATGGCCGTGGCCACGGAGAAGTTCGATGCCCTCGTCGCGGCCCTGCGCCGCCGCGGCGTCGATCCGATCGCCCACATTGGAGAGATTACCGCCAGGGGAGACGGCCGAATCGAGGTCGTGCCGTAGCAGGATCGCGGAAAGAGTTTCCGTCAGGAAGCAACAGGGACCGGTCGGGTGTGTATCTGCCACCAGGCAGTGAGTGCAAGGGGAAGGACAGCCACTGCCGCGGCAACCATGGTCATCGTGTCATAGCCAACGGCCGCGAAGATCATCCCGCTGCCCAGACTTCCCGCTGCTGATGTAAGCCCGATCAACAGGTCACTGAACCCCTGCGTGCGCCCGCGCTCGGCCGGCATGAGCTGGTCGGCCAGCAGAGATGAGCCGGCCACGTAGCAGAAGTTCCAGCCCAGGCCCAACAGGAACAGCGCCGCGGAGAGTGGGAGCACCTGGGGCGATAGCCGGGCGCTCAGACTGGCGAGGATCAGCCCGACACCGCCCGCGAAGATCACCGGTCCACGCCCGAGACGGTCCGCCAACCTCCCGGAGAATATCGAGAAAGCGTACATCCCAACAGCATGCACTGAAATGACGACGGAGATGCTGCTGATATGGTGCTCGTGGAGACGCATGTGCAGCGGCGTGATCACCATCAGCATCTGCATCACCAACTGCCCCAACACCATCGCGGCGAGGGCGACGATCGCAGCCGGAGCTCGAAAGATCTCGCCGACCGTGCGCTGCCGGCCTGCGACAACCAGGTCGGGGTTTGCAGCCACAATCGCATCGCTCAACGTCCGCGGTTCCGGACGCAAAAAGGCGAAAACGAGTAGCGACCCAACAGCGAACAGCGCCGTGGTTACGAGGAAAGGTCCTCCCAGCTCCTGAAGGGCGGTCACCTTCGCCAACGCTCCTGAAGCACCGGCGAGGATGGGCCCGAAAATAGCGCCAACCGCTCCGCCGAGCACCACGTTGGAAATCGCCCGGCCTCGTTCAGCCGCAAGATGGACCTCAGCCGCCACGAACCGGGCAAGCTGCACTGCTGATATTGCAAATCCGATCAGGAGCGAGCCGACGAGGAAGAGGCCGAACGACTGGTGTTCGATAGAGAAGAGAGCAACAGCCCCGCCCGCCGCACCACTCAGCAAGCCAAGCACAAGCGCTGGGCGGCGGCCCAGGCGGTCCATCAGAAAACCCCACCCGTACGCGGAGAACGCCTGGCCCAGCAGGTATACCATCGCTGGAACGCCGGCCCACGACAATCGTCCGCTGAGCCGGGCGCCGATGATCGTCATCACGGGGTACATCGCAACCTTCGCCGCGGAGGCCAGGCCCTGGGCAGTGAACAGGGTGCGCGTGATACGGCGCGCATCTTGCGCAAGATCCATAGCGGCCCCCATTCGGTGCAGCCCGAACGAATCCTAGAGTCCCGGACCGAACTCCAGGGTCAGCGGAATCGGCCGGCTGAGCGAGTCTCCAACCGGCGATGCCCGTTCGACCATCTCGCGCAGATGGTTGAGCTGTTCGGTCGTCGCGCCGGGGGCCTTGACCTTGATCGTGTAGGAAATCCGGTCATACCCGGGGGCCGGCCCCTCCGCGAGGCCGTACAGCCGCTGCACCGTGAAATGCCCCCGCGCTTCGATCGTCAGCGACTCGAGCGTGATGCCCAACAGCGTGGCGTGCAGAGCGATGACTTCAATGTCGCACCCCGCGAGCGTGCCGAGCAGCGCCTTCATCGCGCTTGGCTGTCCGTCACCGCCGGTGTGCATCGTGAAGCCCTCGCCTTCGATCCGCGCCTCGCTCTTGCCCACCCAGTGGGCCGTGACCACCGGATTGCGTTCGGCTTTCGCAAGATCGCGTTTCACACCCTCGATGTGCGCGCCGAGCGCCGGAACATCGTAGCCGTTCATCCTCGTACCCTCCGCCTGCGGGCCCGCTCATTGGAATAGAGATGCTGCTGAGCGTACCCCGCCAGTATGCCAAACCTCCCGCGCGCAAACCCTTGAATTTCCCGCACCGCTTTGGGCCGCCCCCCGAAGTACAGGCGCTCGACGGCGCGCTTCACCCACACATCAACCGGGAATGCCTGCCCCTTGCCGTACGCGAACAGCAGAACGCAATCTGCGACCTTGTCGCCGACCCCGGGCAGGCGCAGCAGCATCGCGCGGGCGTCACCGTACGGCGCTGCTGCCGGGAGTCGCAGGTCAAAGCGCCCGTCCTCCACCCGCCGCGCAATATCGCGAACGTAGGGGGCTCGGTATCCCAGCAGGCAGCCTCTCAATTCGCGGAGCGACGCCGCCGCCAGATGCTCGGGACGGGGGAACGCCCACGATCCCTCAGCCAACGGCACGCCGAAACGACAGCATAACCTGTCCAGAGTCATTTCGATCTTGGGGATGTTGTTGAACGCGGAAATCACAAAACTGATCAGGCACTCCCAGGGGTCCTGGCGGATCAGCGCGATGCCGCTGGTGGAACGCAGGATCCGACGGAGCACTCGATCCGCGGCCAGCGTGCGCTCGATGTGCGCCAAATCCTGATCTACTCCCAAATATCGACCGAATGCGGACATTCCGTCGGTGGACCGCAACCCTTCTACCTCGATGGCCCCGTCACGCTGCGTCAGCCGGACCATCCGGCCGGCGAAGACTCCGGCGGCGGTATCCCCGTCCGCGGTCCACCGAAAGACCTGCCCGCACGTCAGTGTCCGGTGGAGGTGATATGGAGGTAGTGCAGGCAGAATGCCAGACATCAGGACGGCTTCCGCGGACGGGCCAGCAGACGCTGATCGGCATTCGTCGGGTAGAACGGGCCGGTGCCGCTGGCGTAGCGTCGAGCACGTCGGAGGACGTCCGCGACACGCCAGGAGCGCACGTCGAGTCTTTTCGCATGCACGATCCAGGTTGCCCCCATCCGTCGCGCTGCCGGTGTCAGAGTGCGCCACGCGCGGCGATCGATCGCCGACCGGGCGAGCGCGCGGCGGAGTTCTGGCGGAACGACAAGGCGCGTGCGGCTAGGCACCCCTAAAGCTCCATCGGATCGGCCGCATCGAGAATCAACTGCGACCAGGTTTCCATTCGGTCGTGCAGGGCCCGGACGTCGTCGAGGCCCGCCAGCCGTCCGGAGAGTACCTCGGGCTCCCGCACCGCGATGTCCGGCACGTCAACCTCCACGACGTGGACCAACCCGAAGTGGACTTGCCCCACGGGGTTGGTGTCATCGTTCAGCACCCCCACCAGGCGGGCCTGCCAGCCGCCGCGGACTTCCAGTTCCTCTTCGAATTCGCGTTTCAGGCCGGCGCCCACCAGATCGGCGGCGTCGCCGACATCGGACTTGTTGATGTGGCCGCCGACGCCGATGCTGTACTTGCCGTGAAGGCGGGATTCTCCTCCGGCCGCGGAGCGCTCGAACAAGAACAGACGGTCTCCGTGGCGCACGATCATGTACGGGATGATCTGTTTCAGGCCCGGATCATCTTCCACGTCCGCCCGGGGCCTGAAAAATGCATGGGTCCGTACCAGCGCGAGGTATGCTTCTGGCCCTGCCGTGGAAAAGCCATGCAGCGCCGCGGGCAGCAGCCGCGCACGGGGAACGACCAGGATCTGCTCGCCGTCTGCGGCCATCTCTCAGATGATGAACAGCACCGCGAAGTACACCACCATCAGCACCAGCCCCAACGGCACGCCGACCCGCGCCCAGGCCCGGCTGCGGATCTTGAGTTTGCCGGCGGCGATGATGTTGGGGATATTGCCGGGGATCAGCATCCCGCCGCTGATCAGCAGCCCCATCAACACGGCCCGCACCTGCTGGGTAACCATCTCCGGACTGATCTCGGCGGCCGTCAGGGTGGCGTTGTCGAGGATCGCCGACACCATGTTGATCCAGTAGAGGATGCGGGCGTCGAGGGCGATGATGAAACGGTCGATGATCGGTTTGAACCCCTCGCCCAGCAGCGTGAGTGCCATGACGAAGAGGAAGACCTTGAACGCGCGCACGCCCACGTCCCGGTAGGTCTCGTCGGACGGGACTTCAGCCAGCGAGCCGTCGTGATAGCGCAGCGGCTGAAACCCGCTCCACACGCCGAGGGCGATGATCCCCGGGATCACCAGCGGGCCGAGCAGCCGCATCAGGAACCAGAAATCCTCATGCAGTTTGGCGGTGGCGATCGTCGACAGCGGCTCGCCGATCGGGGTCAGCGCCGCGCCCAGCCCCAGCGCCATGCAGGCGATGACGACCAGGCGGGATTCGTCCTCCTTGCGGAATCGCATCGCGCTGATGAGTTCGACCAGCACCAGCGACGCGATGATGACCGTAATCACGCTGCTGATCAACCCGAGCATGATGACGACGGCCGCGACGACAACGTGCATGGGCAAGATCAGCCGGAGCTTGACCAGCGCCTCCCCAAGGTAGCCGCGGAACCACTTGAACAAGAGGCCGGAGACGAACACGGCGACCGTGATCGGCAGCGGATGAGTCAGCGCGTCGCGAACCAGCTGTGCCGACAGCACGCCTGCCGCCACCGCGGAGGCCAGGCCCATCACGAACAGGAACGCCTCGAGGTTCTGCTCCACGCGGTGGGAAATCAGCGGCAGCACGAGCACCAGGACGAGGATGACGAGATCGGCGGCGACGACGAAATCCACGGCCTCGATTATAGCGTGGAATCTGCGGAGCCGGCCATCGTGCCTGAGGAGCGGAAGAACAGGACCGACGCATCGGACGCGGGGGCGAGAATCTCCAGCCGGGACATCGAGTCAATGTCTTCAGTCTCGAGATCCTCGCGGATGGTCAGGACGTCGTGGGCCGTGAACAGATGCGGGAGAACGAGCCGGCTGTCCGGCATGACCTGCAGGTCATCCAGCCGATCCAGCTCGACCCACGCCAGATCGCCCTCGTCCGATGCCACGGACTCCCCGGGGAGCGCGGTGGCGGTGAACGTGAACAAAATCCAGACGTGCCCGGTACTCTGCGCGACAACGACCCAGAACGCGCGCAGCTGCGGGGCCTCGACGGTCAGCCCGGTTTCCTCCCGTACCTCGCGGATGCAGGCCGCGAACGGATCTTCCCCCGGCTCCAGCTTGCCACCCACCCCGTCCCACAGACCCATATTCGGTGGCTTGGCCCGGTGGATCAGCAGCACGCGATTGCCGTGGCGAATGAAGCACAGGCACAGCGGCGAGATCAGGAACGGCGGCCCTCCTCAATCTGCACGGTGTTGATCGCCCGCTTCAGTTCGCCGGCGAATCGCTCCAGGCGGCCGAGGCGGTCATCGGGCTGTTCCAGCAAGGCGACCAGCGCGCTGCCAACGATGACGCCATCGGCCACGCGCGCGACTTCCTGCGCCTGCGCGGGCGTCGACACCCCGAAGCCGACGCAGACCGGCGTGGCGGTGAGTGCCCGGATCCGCGCCACCAGCCCGCCGAGGTCCCCGGACAGGCGCTCGCGCACGCCGGTTACACCGGTCAGCGAGACGCAGTAGATGAACCCCGTGGACCGCTCGGCCACGAGGCGGATGCGCTCGTCGGTGCTCGTCGGCGCCAGCAGGAAGATCGTATCCAGCGCAACCGCACGGGCGGCGGCGATCAACTCCCCGGCTTCCTCCGGAGGCAGATCCGGTACGACGACGCCATCGATGCCCGCGGCGGCCGCATCGGCGCAGAATGTGCCCGGCCCATGACGCAGGATCGGGTTATAGTACGACAGCAGCACCACAGGAACGCCGAGTCCAGGCCGCAAACGGCGCGCGAGGTCCAGCACATCTCGCATTGTTACCCCGTGGCTCAGCGCCCGCTGTGCGGCGCGCTGGTTCACCGGCCCATCGGCGATCGGATCGGAGAACGGCACGCCCAGTTCGAGGAGATCCGCCCCGGCCCGCACCAGCGTCTGGGCCGCCTGTTCCGTGGTCCGCAGATCGGGATCGCCCGCCACCACGAAGGGCACAAACGCCCGGCCGGCGGGACGCAGTCGCTCGAAGACGGCCGCGATCCGGTTCATTCAGTCAAACTCCATGCCCTCTCCCCCGTGGGGGAGAGGGAGGGGGTGAGGGACTGTCCATAATCCGCAAGACGTGCTGGACATCTTTGTCTCCCCGGCCCGACAGTCCGAGGATGATCGTGCGGTCCTTCCCCAGCGCCGGGGCCAGCGTGCGCAGATAGGCGACCGCATGCGCGGGCTCCAGCGCGGGAATGATCCCTTCGGTCTCCGCCAGCAGGCGAAAACCCTCCAGCGCATCCGCGTCGTTCACCGCCACGTACTCTGCACGGCCGGAGTCTTTGTAGAAACTGTGCTCCGGTCCTACCCCGGGGTAATCGAGGCCCGCCGAAACCGAGTGCGTTTCGATCACCTGGCCCGCGGCGTCCTGCAGCAGGTACGAAAACGCGCCGTGCAGCACCCCGGGCGACCCGCCGACAAGCGTGGCGGCGTGGTGGCCCGAGGCGAGGCCCAGGCCTCCCGCTTCTACGCCCACCATCCGCACCCCGGCATCATCCCTAAATGGATAGAACAGCCCCATCGAGTTGCTCCCGCCGCCGACGCACGCCACCAGGCAGTCTGGCAGCCGGCCGGTCGCCTCAAGGATCTGGCTTCTCGCTTCATGCCCGATCACCGATTGAAAGTCCCGGACCATCGTTGGGTACGGGTGGGGGCCGACGACCGAGCCGATGACGTAGAACGTCGTGCGCACATTCGTCACCCAGTCGCGCAGCGCGTCATTGATGGCATCTTTCAACGTGCGGCTGCCGCCCTCTACCGGGATGACGCGCGCGCCCAGCAGGCGCATCCGGAACACGTTCAGTTCCTGGCGCGCCATGTCTTCGGTGCCCATATACACGTCGCACTCCAGGCCGAACATCGCCGCGGAGGTGGCGGTGGCCACGCCGTGCTGGCCGGCCCCCGTCTCGGCGATGATCCGCTGTTTTCCCATCCGGCGGGCCAGCAGCACCTGGGCGATCGTGTTGTTGATCTTGTGGGCGCCGGTATGGAGCAGGTCTTCGCGCTTGATGTAGACGCCGGCCCCGCCGAGGATCTGGCTCAGCCGGCTCGCGAAGTACAGCGGGGTCGGCCGCCCGCAGTAGTGGGACAGGTAGTCGTCGAGTTCGGTGCGGAACGATTCGTCCTGCATGGCATCTGCGTACGCGGCGTCGAGCTCGTCCAGCGCAGGAATGAGGGTTTCGGGGACGTAGCGCCCGCCGTATTCCCCGAAGCGGCCCCGCCGGTCTGTTGTCAAAGTCCCTTCGCACGGTTGATGAACTCTCTGATCTTCACGGGATCCTTGCGCCCGTCGGTCTCGACGCCGCTGCTGACGTCTACGCCGTAAGGGTGCACCGTCCGGATTGCGTCGCCGACGTTGTCGGGGGTCAGCCCGCCTGAAAGGATCACCCGGTAAGAACCGTCGAGCTCCGCCGCCAGATTCCAGTCGAAGGTCAGGCCTGTCCCGCCCGCGATCTCCGGATGAAAACCGTCGAGCAGAAACGCCGCCACCCGGTACGCATCCATCGCGGTCAGCGAGGATGCGTCTTTCACCCGGATCGCCTTGATCACCGGGCGGTGCAGTCCGGCGCAGAATTCCGGCGACTCGTTCCCGTGCAGTTGGATCACATCCAGCGCGCAGACATCGGCGACCTCGTGAATCGTCCTGAGGTCGGCGTCGACGAACAGTCCGACCTTTGTCACGAACGGCGGCAGTGCATTCACGATCGCCTGCGCCTGCTCGCCGGTGACCCGCCGGCGGCTGGGCGCGAAGACCAACCCAATCGCATCGGCCCCGGCGTCTGCGGCCGCCAGCGCATTTTCGACATCCAAGATTCCGCAAATCTTTATTCGGACCATTGCACTCTGCAGTCATTGCGATCGTAGCGAAGCAATCTCGCGATTGCTTCGTCGCTCTGCTCCTCGCAATGACATCGAGGAATCATCGCAAGCCCATCTTGGCCTGCACCTCGGCCAGCGTTTCCTGCGCGACCGGCCCCGCGCGCGCGGCACCGGCGGACAGGACGTCGCGCAACTCATCGGGCCGCGCAATCAGCTCGGCATAGCGCTCCCGCATCGGTGTGAAGCGGGCTACCATCGCTTCGGCGAGTACCTGCTTCATGTCGCTGTAGCGGATGGTGCCGCTCTGGTAGGCATCGACAAACTCCGCATAACGGGCCGGCGCCAGGATGTCCAGCAGCGTGAACAGGTTGGCGACCCCCACGGTTGCGTCGTCGAGCTTCGAGCCCCGCGCCGGCGGCCCCGGGTCTGTCACGGCGGCCCGGACCTTCTTGCGAATCTGGTCCTCGGGCTCGACCAGGGCGATGTAGCTGCCGGGGACGCTCTTGCTCATCTTCTTGGTCGGGTCGTTGAGCGCCATGATCCTCGCGCCCTTCGTCAGCCGCACGTCCGGGACCGGGAACGTGTCCCCAAACTGCTTGTTGAACCGCTCCGCAATGTCGCGCATCAGTTCCACGTGCTGGACCTGGTCGTCCCCGACCGGCACCACGGAGGCCTTGTAGATCAACACGTCCGCCGCCATCAGCACGGGGTAGTTGAGCAGCCCCGCCATCACGCCCTGTTTGACGCGGCGGCCCTTCTCTTTGAACTGGGTCATGCGCTCGAGCTGGCCCACCGGGGTGATGACGTTCAGCAGCCACGCCAGCTCGCTGTGCTCGGGGACGTGCGATTGGACGAACAGCACGGACCGCTGCGGATCGATGCCGGCGGCAATGTTGGCGGCGGCGGCGTCCAGCACCCGCTGCGGCAGCTCTTTCGGATCGTACGGCGTCGTGATGGCATGGAGGTCGACGATGCAGAAGTACGACTCGAACTCCCGCTGCAGCTCCGCCCACTGCCGGATCGCGCCGACGTAGTTGCCGAGATGGATGACCCCGGTGGGCTGAATGCCGGAGAACACGCGGGTCCGGCGCGGGGCCGTCCCCTGCGGCTGCGCCTGTGGCTGAACCTTCTGCATCATGCCCCCCGAAGCTCGCGTAATGTCGCCGCCGGATCGGAACTCGCCATCAGCGCGGTGCCGATCAGCACCGCGTCGACGCCGACCTGCTCGACCTGCTGCACGTCGGACCGCCGGGCAAACCCGCTCTCACTCACCACCAGCACGCCCGGTGGGATCATGGGACGGAGGTGCGCCGTCGTCTGCACATCCACCCGCAGCGTCTGCAGATCCCGGTTGTTGATGCCGATGATGTCCGCGCCGGCGTCCACCGCGACCGCGGTCTCGTCGGGCGTGTGTACCTCCACCAGCGCGCTCAGGCCGCGCTCGCGTGCGGAGCCAAGGAAATTTCTCAGCTGGGCCCCGTCCAGCACCGCGGCGATCAACAGCACGGCCGCCGCGCCGGACCGCCGAGCTTCGTCGATCTGGTACGGATCGATCACAAACTCCTTGCACAACACCGGCAGCGTGCTGGCCCGGCAGACCTGCGCGAGCGCGTCCCACGATCCATGGAAGTACCGGGCGTCGGTGAGCACCGACAGCGCGACCGCACCGCCGGCGGCATACGCGCCGGCGATGGCCACCGGGTCGAAAGTCTCCCGGATCGGCCCTGCCGACGGGGATGCGCCCTTGATCTCCGCAATCACCGACAACCCCGGCGCAGCCAGCGCCGCGGCGAAATCCGGCGCCGGGGCAACGTCCTCGACCGCAGCAGCCAGGTCACGCGGAGATAGCCGCGACTTGCGCGAGGCGACCTCTTCCTTCTTATGAGCGACGATCTCGTCCAGGATCATGACGGCGCGGCGGCCTTCGAGTGCGCCCGCAGCGCTTCCAGTTTCTCGTGGGCCGCGCCGGAATCGATCGCCCGCGCGGCCAGCGCGATCCCCCCGCGCCAATCCTCGGCGATGTCGGCCGCCACCAGGGCCGCGGCGGCGTTGGCCAGCACGATGTCGCGCCGCGGCCCGGCCTCACCGCGCAGCACGGCCGTGGTCACGGCGGCGTTATTCGGGGCGGTGCCGCCGGCAATCGCGTCCGCGGAGGCCTGCGGTAGCCCCAGATCGTCGGGCGTCAGCGTGAAGGTCCGCACGTGGCCGCCGCGGAGTTCGGAGATCTGCGTCGGGCCGATCGTGGATACCTCGTCCAGACCGTCCATCCCGTGCACGACGAAGGCCCGCCGCGCCCCCATCTCTCCCAGCACCTCGGCCATCATCGCGGTCAGCGACGGATCGTACGCGCCGACGACCAGGTAGCCGGCGTTGGCCGGATTCGTGAGGGGACCGAGGATGTTGAAGACCGTGCGGATGCCGATCTCCTTGCGCGGCGCGACGGCATGCTTCATCGCGGCGTGGTAGATCGGCGCAAACATGAAGCCGATCCCGATGTCCTCGATCGACCGCCGCACCACGTCGGGGGAAATTTGGATCTGCACTCCCAGCGCTTCGAGTACGTCGGCGGCGCCGGACTGCCGCGAGACGGCGCGGTTCCCGTGCTTTGCTACGTACCCTCCCGCGGCGGCGACCACGAACGCGGTCGTCGTCGAGATATTGAAGGTGCTCAGCCGGTCGCCTCCGGTACCGACCACATCGATCAGTACGTCCGCGCTGGGTGTGATCCGCTGCGCCCGTTCCCGCATCGCGCGGGCGAACCCGGCGATCTCCGGCACGGTCTCACCCTTCATCCGCAGCGCCGTGATCAGCGCGGCGATCTGAGCCGGCGTCGCTTCGCCGTCCATGATCTCGCCCATCGCGGCCCAGGCTTCGCGCTCGCTGAGATCCTCTTTGGCAACGACCTTCTTCAACGCGTCGCGGATCACACCGGTCATTGCGTGTTCACTCCGGCGAGTTGCAGAAAGTTGCGCAGCAGCTGCTTGCCTGGCGCCGTGAGCACGGACTCGGGATGGAACTGCACGCCCTCCACCAGCGCGTCGCGGTGGCGCAGTCCCATGATGGTCCCGTCGGGCAATTCGGCGGACACCTCAAGCACCGGAGGCAGCGAGTCGCGCTCCACGATCAGAGAATGGTAGCGCGTACCGGTCAACGGATTGGGCACATCCGCGTAAATGGTCCGGCCGTCATGGCGCACCTCGGACGTCTTCCCGTGCACCGGGGCGGGAGCCCGCACCACCCGGCCGCCGAAGGCCGCACCAATGCACTGGTGACCCAGGCACACGCCCAGCACCGGTACGGTGCCGGCGAGCGACGTGATGAGATCATTGGAAATCCCTGCCTCGGCCGGAGTGCACGGGCCGGGCGACAGCACGACGGCCTGTGGGCCGAGCGCGAGCACCGACGCTACGCTGATCTGATCGTTCCGGAAGACCCGCACGTCAGGGGTCATCTCGCCCAGGTACTGCACGAGGTTGTAGGTAAAGGAGTCGTAATTGTCTATCACGATGATCACGACGACACCCCGGCCCGGCTTCTTCCCACGCGCTCAATTGCCCGCACCAGCGCCTTCGCTTTGTTCACCGTCTCCACGTACTCCCGCTCGGGCACGGAGTCGGCGACGATCCCGGCACCCGCCTGCACGTAGGCCCGGTCGCCGGCGACGATGATCGTGCGGATCGTAATCGCGGTGTCCATGTTTCCCGAGAAACCCACGTACCCGACCGCGCCGGCATAGGGCCCGCGGGCCAGTGGTTCGAGTTCATCGATGATCTCCATTGCCCGCACCTTGGGCGCCCCGGTGACGGTGCCGGCCGGGAAGCACGCGCGCAGCACGTCGAACGCATCGAGGCCGGGACGCAGCCGTCCCTGGACGTCCGACACGATGTGCATCACGTGCGAGAAGCGCTCGATGCCCATCAGTTCCGTCACGCGCACCGTGCCGTACTCGCACACCCTGCCGATGTCGTTGCGTCCCAGATCGACCAGCATCACGTGCTCGGCCCGTTCCTTCTCATCCGCCAGCAGCTGCGCTTCCATCGTGCGGTCGTCGGCGTCGGTCGCGCCGCGCGGGCGGGTGCCGGCCAGCGGGCGCGTCTCGACCAGATCGCCCTCCAGCCGCACCAGCAGCTCCGGCGAGCTGCCGATGATCTTCACGCCGTCGAAATCTAGAAAAAACATGTACGGCGACGGGTTCACGGTGCGCAGGGCGCGGTAGATGTCCAGCGGATCGACGCCGTCGAGGCCCATCGAGAACCGCCGGGAAAGCACCACCTGAAAGATGTCGCCGGCGTAGACGTACTCCTTCGCGCGCTCCACGGCGCTGAGGAACTCCGCCACCGGCATGTCCGAGTCCGCCACCGGCTGCACCCGCCCCGTGCCGTTGGGAGGCAGGAGCGGGGAGCGCAGGCGCTCATACATCTGCTCAACCTTCTCGGTGGCTTCGCGGTACGATCCGCCTCCGTCGCCGTCGACCGGTGCGTTGGCCACGATCTTCATCGTGTGCCGCACGTGATCAAAGATCACCACCGTGTCGGCGACCATCAGATAGCACGTCGGCAATCCGAGGTCGTCTGCCGGCGGGTGCGGCAGCCGCTCCCACGACCGCACCAGGTCGTAGCCGAAGTAGCCGACCGCTCCGCCGGAGAATCGCGGCAGCGAGGGGTCGAGCACCACCTGGTGGCGCTGCAAGATCGCCCGCGTCACGTCCAGGACGTCGGCGGTCATGCGCTGCACCTCTCCGTGCTGCCGGACCTCGACCTCGGCGCCCCGCGAGACGATCGTCATCATCGGCCCTGCCCCGATGAACGAGTAGCGGCCCACCCGCTCGCCCCCTTCCACGCTTTCCAGCAGGAAAGCATCACCCTGCCCACGCAGCTTCAGGAAGGCCGAAATGGGGGTCTCCAGATCGGCCGGCAATTCACACGACACCGGGACGAGGTTGCCCGACCGCGTACGGCTGAGAAATTCCGTTTTCGACGGTGCGATGTCCAGGGTCCAGGCCATTACGAGAGCTCCTCGGCTTTACGCCGCGACGATTCCAGCGCGTTTTTCAGAGAGACATCTTCGTCCAGGGCGCGCTCCAGCCGGTCCAGTTCACGGCGGAATCCGTCCAGCGCGCGCTTGATCGCCGTGCGGTTGGTCCGGCAGATGTCGACCCACAGGTCGGTGGGGCTGGCCGCGACCCGCGCGACATCCGCGAAGGCGGGCCCGTGCAGGGGAAGCGCGTCGGCGCTGGCGGCGTTGATGGCCGCGACGGCGACCAGATACGGCATGTGGCTGACCTGAGCCACCAGCGTGTCGTGGTCAGCCGGCGTGAGCAGGACCGGATGCATGCCCAGGCGCTCCACGAGCCCGCGCATCGTCTGCAAGGCGTCTGGATCCGTGCGCGACGTCGGGGTGAGCAGATACGGCCTGCCGGACAGCAGTGCCGCGTCGGCGCTCGCCGGCCCATGGCCCGCCGACCCGGCCATCGGGTGTCCCCCCACGTACCGCACGCCGCCGGGCAACCCCGTGTCGAGTTCCGCCACGATGTGCTGCTTCGTGCTTGCCACGTCCGTCAAGATCGCTCCCTCCCGCATCACCGTCGCGGCCTGAGTTGCCGTCTCCACGACCGCCGCCGGGGGCACCGCAATAATCACGAGGTCCGCTTCGGCCAGGCGCGCGACGGGGACGAGCTGATCGATGGCTCCCCGGCGCTGCGC
>DASXUC010000004.1:0-6374 GCA_036505015.1 bacterium
ACGCTGCGCCGGCTGCGGAAGGGCGACGTGCTGATGATCGATCCCGGCGTGACCTACCGCGGCTACGTCAGCGACATCGCGCGCACCGCCGTGATCGGCCCGCCGTCGGCCGACCTGCGCAAGATGTTCGACGCCACGGCCGCCGGCAACGACGCCATGGTCGATATCCTCCGGCCGGGCGTGACCGTGTCGCAGCTGTCGGAAATGTACTTTACGACCATCGAGAAGCACGGGTTCCGCCGGGAACAGTCCCACGTCCTGCAGGGCCATGGGATCGGCTTCATGAAGAACGAGCCTCCGCTGATTTCCCGGTGGGCCCCAAACCTGGTGATCCGCAAGGGCATGACGATCTCGGTCGAAACAGCGCTCATGCAGCCGGGGCTGACGCGGGCGCGCGTGGAGGACACGTATCTAGTCACCGACGGCGCGCCGCTCAAACTCACCCCCGCTCCGCACGACCTGTACGTCGTCTGAGCGGACCTCGCGAGGACCGTGGACCTGATCATCCGCCGGGCAGTCTTGAGGAAGGAGAAGCGGCTGGTCGACATCGGCGTACGGGACGGGACCATCGTCGCGATCGCCGAGCGCCTGGCCTCACCCGGCGCCCGCGAGATCGACGCGGGCACCCGGCTGGTCACCCCCTCGTTCGTCGATCCACACATGCATCTGGACAAGGCGTTCACGAGCGATCAGTCCGCCGACAGCAACACGTCCGGAACCGTCGGCGAGGCCGTGCGCATCCTGCGGGATCTGAAGAGCCGCTTCACCCGTGAGGACATCATTCGCCGGGCCAGCCGCACGATCGATCTCGCGATATCCCACGGCACGACCTACATCCGCACGCACGTCGACGTCGATCCGACCGTGCGCCTCCTTGGGATCGAGGCCGTCCTGGAGGTGCGGGAGCGGTACCGTGGGCTTGTCGATCTGCAAATCGTCGCCTACCCGCAGGAAGGGATCACTGACGAGACCGTTCCGCTTCTGCACGAGGCAATGCAGATGGGTGCGGATGTGGTCGGGGGCGGGCCGGAGATTGGCCTGCATGATTGGGAGTACAATCGACACCTCGACACCGTGTTCGACATCGCCGAGCGGTATCACGCCGACGTCGACGTGCACCTCGATCTTTCGCACGACCCGACGTCCCGGGCGTTCGAATACTATGCCCGACGCGCGATTGCGGATGGCTATCAACAGCGGACCACGGCAAGCCACGCCGCCATGCTTGAATCGTGCAACGAGTATTATGCGCAGCGGCTGATCGAACTGCTAAAGGAAGCCGGTATGCACGTGATCACGTGCCCGACGCTGAACCTGTTGGTGCACGGGAGGCTGGATCGGGGCATCGTGCGCCGCGGTCTGACCAGAGTCAAAGATCTCTACGCCGCCGGGATCAACGTGGCCTATGGGTCCGACAACATCATGGACCCGTTCAATCCGACTCTCGGGCGCGCGGACCCCCTCGAAGTCGGCCTGGTCGGTGCCTTCGCGATTCAGTGGAGTTTGCCAGCCGAGCTTGAGCAGCTGTTCGACATGGCGACCACCAATGGCGCACGGATTCTGCACCTGGACCAGTACGGCGTCCGCGAGGGGGCGCCGGCGGACCTGAACGTGCTCGATTGCACCGATGTCTGCCAGGCGTTCCGGAATGATGCCAAGCCGGTCTTCGTGGTCAAAGGCGGCCGGGTCATCGCCGAACGCCCACACCAACCTGCCGTGGCCGTGACGTGAGGAAGGAGGAGACGCCTCCCCGCCCAGAGGCCGGGCGACCCGGTGCGTCGCGGATACCCGTCATCTCGCTGCGCGGGATCACCAAACGATTCCCCGGCATCACTGCCAACCAGTCGGTAGACCTCGACATCCTGCCCCGCGAAGTGCACTCGCTGCTGGGCGAGAATGGCGCCGGCAAGACCACGCTGATGAACGTGCTGATGGGCATCTATCGCCCGGATGCCGGCACCGTCGCGATCGACGGGCAGGAGGTGCGGATCCGCTCGCCCCGCGACGCCATCGCTCACGGGCTGGGGATGGTCCACCAGCATTTCCGCCTCGTCGCGAACCTGACCGTCGCCGAGAACGTGGCCTTGGGGATGCAGCCCAGTGTGACCGCGTTCAACGCGCGCGCCGCGGCCCGCCTGGTCGAGGACCTAGGCCGGCAGTACGGCCTGGACGTCGATCCCGCCGCCTACGTCTGGCAGCTGTCGGTGGGCGAGCAGCAGCGCGTGGAGATCGTCAAGGCGCTCAGCCGGCACGCCCGCGCGCTGATCCTCGACGAGCCAACCTCGGTCCTCACCCCGCAGGAGTCTCAGGCGCTGTTCGTGACGCTGCGCCGGATGCTCGAAGCCGGGCACAGCGTGATCTTCATCTCCCACAAACTGGACGAGGTCCTCGAGGTCTCCGACCGTATCTCGGTGATGCGGCACGGGCGGATGATCGGCACCATCGACACCGCGCAGACGAACCAGCACGATCTGGCGCGGATGATGATCGGGCGCGAGCTGCCCCCCGTAGAGTTCGAGCGCTCGCCCGACCTCGGCCGCCCGCTGCTGGACGTCGAAGGACTGTCCGTTCCCGGAGACCGCGGCGTGCTCGCCGTGCGGAACGTGTCTTTCTCGGTCCGGGCCGGAGAGTGCCTGGGGTTCGCCGGCGTCGCCGGGAACGGGCAGGAGGAGCTGGCCGACGCGCTGTACGGGCTGCGCCGGCCGACCGCGGGGCGCATCCGGGTCGGCGGCGCCGACCTCACCGGCGCGCCGCCCCGGCGCTTCATCGATGCCGGGGTCAGCTACGTGCCGGCCGACCGGTCCGGGGTGGGGTCCGTCGGCGCGCTGTCCGTCGCCCAGAACCTCATCTTGAAGTCGTTCCGCGACCGGCGGTTCGGGGCGTCCCTGTTTCTGGACGCGCGCGCGGTCGCCGATCACGCCCGCGCCCTCATCGAGGAATACGCGATCCAGGCCGGCGGCCCGGAGGACCAAATCCGCACCCTGTCGGGCGGGAATCTGCAAAAGGCCATCCTGGGCAGGGAGATGTCGTTCTCGCCCGACGTGCTCGTCGTCGTCTCGCCCACGCGGGGTCTGGACGTCGGCGCGACCTCGTTTGTGCGGCGGACGCTCCACGCGCACAAGGTGCGGGGGGCCGCCATTGTGCTGATCTCCGAGGATCTGGAGGAACTCTTTGACCTGTCCGACCGGCTCGCCGTGCTCTTCCGGGGCGAAGTCATGGGGACCTTCCCCGCGCGCGACGCCGACGTGCGGCGCCTGGGTCTGATGATGGCCGGCGTCCGGCAAGAGCGCCTGCCTCACGACGCCGCGGTGGACCAGTGATCAGGCTGCGGCTGGAACTGCGTACCAGGCCCTCGCGGATGCTTCTCTATGTCGTCCCCCTACTCTCGATCGCCCTGGCGCTGCTGGTTGGCGGAGCGGTGATCGCCGCCGCCGGCGCCAACCCGTTGCGCGCGTACTCGCAGATGATCCTCGGCGCCCTCGGTTCTCTGCACAGCGTCGCCGAGGTCCTCGTCAAGTCCACACCGCTGATGCTCGCGGGGCTCGGGGTGATGCTGGCGTTTCGGGTCGGGTTCTGGAACATCGGGGCGGAAGGCCAGCTGTACATGGGGGCGTTCGGCGCCACCCTCGTCGTGCTGCAGGGATGGTCCCTGCCGGGTATCGGCTTCCTTCCGACGATGGTGGTGGCCGCGGTCGTCGCCGGCGGATGCTGGGCGCTGATTCCGGCGCTGCTGAAGGTCCGCCTCAACACGAACGAAATCCTGACCACGCTGCTGCTGAACTACGTGGCCATCCTGTTCGTCGAGTACTTCCTGTTCGGCCCCTGGAAAGACCCGCTGACGTTGAATTTTCCGATGACGAAGTTGTTCCCCCACGACGCCCAGTTGCCCCGCTTCGGGGACACGCGGCTGCACTGGGGGTTCGTACTCGCGATCACGCTGGCCGCGGGGTTCTACTTGCTCGAGCGAACGCGGTGGGGCTTTGCCATCACGGTCACCGGCGAGAATCCCCGCGCCGCGGCGTACGCGGGGATCGACGTGTTGCGCACACTGGTCATCGCCGTCGTCATCAGCGGCGGCCTGGCCGGGCTGGCCGGAATGGTCGAGGTCGCCGGCATCCAGCTGCGGTTGGTGACGGGAATCTCGCCGCCCAACGCCCCTTACGGCTACACTGCCATCATCGTGGCCTGGCTGGCCAGGAGGCGTCCGCTGGGCGTGATCCTCGTCTCGATCCTGCTGGGCGTGCTCTACGTAGGAGGCGAAGTGCTGCAGATCGAGACCAAGCTCCCCACCGCCATCGTGTTGGTGGTGCAGGCCATGATCCTGCTGTTCATCCTCGGCGGCCAGGTCCTGACGCGCTACCGGGTTGCCCTGGTGAGGGAGGAATCCCGCAGTGTCGCTGCTTGATCTCGCCGGGCCGATTCTCCAGGCGGCTATCCGCGCGGGGACTCCGCTCCTGATCGCCGCAGTCGGCGAGGTCTTCGCCGAGCGCGCCGGCGTGCTCAACTTGGGCGTCGAGGGGATGATGCTCGTCGGCGCGCTGGCCGGGTTCCTGTCCAGCTTCTTCATCCCCGACCTCACCGCGGCGCTGATCGCGGCGATGGTGTTCGGCGGTCTGGCGGCCGCCATCCATGCCTACCTGACCGTTACACTGCGCAGCGAGCAGGTCGTCAGCGGCCTGGCGATCACGCTGCTGGGCGTGGGGCTCACGTCGTTCTTTGGACGAGCCGTCATCGGGCAGGTCGCGCGGGGAATCGAGATCTACCGGGTGCCGGTCCTCTCGGAAATTCCGTTCCTTGGCCGCGTGTTCTTCCAGCAGGACGCGTTGGTGTATGTCTCCTACCTGCTGATTCCCGCCGCCTGGGCCGTGCTCTACAAGACCCACCTCGGGCTGAACATCCGCGCGGTCGGGGAGAATCCGGAAGCGGCCGACGCCCTCGGGGTGAACGTCGCGGCGACCAAGTATGGCTGCGTGATCGCGGGAGGGGCGCTGGCGGGTCTGGCCGGCGCGTACCTGTCGCTCGCCTACACCACGATGTGGGTGGATCAGATGACCGCGGGGCGGGGGTGGATCGCCCTGGCGCTCGTCGTGTTCTCGGGCTGGAATCCGTTGATGGTCGCCGCCGGCGCCTACCTGTTTGGAGGGATGGAGGCGCTGCAGCTTCGGATGCAAGCCGTCGGAACCGGGCTGTCGGTCCACTTCCTGACCATGACGCCCTATCTGGTCACGATCCTGTTTCTCGTGAACGCGAGCCAACGCCGGCGCAAGTCCCGCCCACCCGCGTCCCTGGGCGTTCCCTACTTCCGCGAGGAGCGCAAGGGCTGACCGGTGGGGATGACCGCGGCCCCCGCGTACGACCTGCCCCGCGCGCCGGTCCTGGTCCTGGCGTGGCTGGTCGGCGTCAACCTGCGGGCCCCGTTGACCGCCGCGGGGCCGCTGCTGCCGCTGATCATGCAGGATCTGCACCTGTCCGCGACGGTTGCCGGCGCCGTGACCGCATTGCCGTTTCTCGTCATCGCCGTGCTGTCGATTCCAGGCGGGATGCTGGGCGACGCCATCGGGAGCCGCCGCACCGTGATCGGCGGGCTGCTGGCGATCGGCATCGTCGGTGCCGCGCGCGCGCTCGCCGGAACACCGCTTGGTCTGCTCGCACTGCTCGTGCTGCTCGGGGCCGCCGTCGGACTCGTCCAGCCGACGCTCGGCACGATCGCCCACGCCTCGCCGGCGGGACCCATCGTGACGACGGCCGTGTACACGAATGGGCTGAACGTGGGTGTCCTGGCCGCGTCCGCGCTCAGCGTGCCGGTGCTGCTGCCGCTTCTGGGGGGGACGTGGCGAGGGGTCGTGACCGGCTGGGGTATCTTCGCCGTGGCCACGGCGGCGCTGTCGGCGGTCTTCATGCCCCGAATCGCGCCGAGGCGCGAGGCCGCGCCACTCTTGCTCCCGGCCGAGTCCGGGCCATGGACGGGCCGTTCCCTTGTCTCCCTGGTGGCGATCTTCGCGGCCCAGGCGGCGGCTTTCAATGGGCTGCTCACCTGGCTCCCCAGCTACCTCGTGGCGCATGGATTTTCCCTCGAGTACGGATCCCTGGCGCTCTCGGCGATGAGCGTCTGTTCGATTGCCTCGGCGATGATCGTGCCGCGCCTCGCCGGATCTCCCCCGCACCGGCGCCGCCCATTCTACGTATCGTCGGTCTTGTTGGTTGCCGGTCTGACGGCGCTGCTGGCTCGTCCGCAGTCGGCGGTGGTCTGGGCCGGGATCGTGGGGTTCGGCATCGGGTTCTCGTTCACGTACGCGCTCGCCGTCCCCGCCGAACTGGCGCCTCCCGGTCGGGTCGGCGCCACCATTGGGTTAGTGTTCTCACTCGGATACGTC
>DASXUC010000005.1:0-2803 GCA_036505015.1 bacterium
GTACCGGCGGGATCAGTGAAACGTCTGGAAAGCGTCTAGTAGTTCTCCCAGTCCTTCTTCTCCACTTCCCAGTCCGTCGGTCCGGCGGCCTTGATTGACACGTGCACCGTGCCCTTTGACTTCGTGGCCCCGTGCCAGTGCCAAATCCCTCCCGGGATGACGGCAATCTCCCCAGCCCTCAACGTGCGCCGCTGTTGCCCGGTGACCACCAGACCCTCACCCTCGGTGAAGTACAGCACCTGATCGGTGGAGTGAACGTGCGGAACGGTGCGCGCCCCCGGCTCGAAGAATACCGCCACGATCTCGGGAGATCCGGGAGGTTGTTCGGTGTGTAGCGGCTGCATCAGGACCGTGCCGGAGAAGTACTGCGGCCGGTCCGGCGGCCCCGCCCGCATGCGATCGGGTTTGATGATCTCCATGCTCATGTTTCGAGAGGTTCCTCTTTCCCTCAGCCGCCCCTCTGTCTACTATGGAAGAGGCCATCTCAAGAGATGGCCTGCTACGTCTGAGGAGGATTGTTCATGCCGAGGTTACGGTACCGCCTGCTTGCGCTGACCGTGCTGGTCTTGCTGCTCGCCACCGGGGCAGCCGCGCAGCAGCAAGAGGTGCGACCGCCGGTCGCGCAGTTGTGGATCGACGTGGCGACCAACGTGATGTTCATTCCGGGAGCGCCGCGCGTCACATCTTTCCCGGGCGCTCAAAACGCATTCGGCAACACGCGGTTTGCGATGGGCCGCTACATGGACGTGGCGCTGCAGGTGCGCACGCGGCCGCAGGGGATCCAGGCGATGCAAGCTATCCCGCCGCGGATGAATATGGGCGCCAGCCTGCCGCTGGAACCGTTCAAGCCGTCTCCCCCGCCGCCCCAGACCCCCGGCGTGCCGACCGATCCGAGCCAGCAGCCGCCGCCCAAGGGCAAGGTGACACTGTACTGGGGGTGCGGTCCCGAGGTACGGTCGGGACAGCCACGCGTGATCGACTTTGCGACGGCATCGCCTCAGGAGTGGGGCACCGTGTTGCAGGGACGCTTCGCTCCCGAGCGCGGGGCGACCGCCGGCCCGGGGCATTCGATCTGGCCGAATGACCGCGACAAGCGGATGCTGCCTGACGGCAACTCGCTGCAGGGTGACCACACCATCACGGGCGACGGCGTACCGGCAGGGTTTCGGTTCCCGATCGGGACGAACCAGGACCTGATGCCTCCGATCGACCTTGCGGTGCAGGGCGAGGTCCAGGGGAGCATCATGCTGCAGTGGCGGGCCATCCCGGCGGCCAGATCCTACTTCATCACCGCGTTCGGGAACAAAGGAAACGACATCACCATCTGGACGTCGTCCGAGCTGCCCGAGGCGGGGATGGGTCTCGTGGATTATCTTCCCCCTGCCAGCATCGACCGCTGGACGGCCGACAAGGTGCTCCTGCCGGCGTCGGCGACCCAGTGCGCGGTGCCGCGAGGCATCTTCGCGGGCCTGGACGCTGCCATCGTGCGGATGATTGCCCACGGCCAGGAATTGAACCTCGTGTTTCCGCCGCGTCCGACCGACCCGCGAACCGTGTGGGAGCAGCAGTGGGCGGTGCGGGTCCGCGTGAAGAGCACTGTCATGACGATCCTGGGTCGGTGAGGACCCAGGACAAAATCCATTAGACGCTCAAACGCGCGGCGGCGCGTGCCGCCGGTCACCTTGAAGGCGACCACGCCGCCGCCGCGCAGCGCGTACACCGCGCAGGACTGGCGCCTGATCCGCCGTCTGCGCACGCCGAAGCAAGTTCAGGACTGGCTGCGCACCCTGCCGTACAACTGGGAGAAGCGGGGCGACACTTTGCGATCGTTCCGCCAGGTCGTGCGGCTGGGCACGGCCCACTGCCTGGAGGCCGCGCTGTCCGCAGCCGTCATCCTCGAGCAGCACGGCTTTCCTCCGCTGGTGGTCAGCTTCGAGTCCGAGGACGGAGTCGACCACGTCATCTTCGTCTTCAGGCGGCGCGGCCAGTGGGGCGCGGTCGCCCGTTCACGAGACGCCGGGCTGCACGGCCGCAAGGCGGTCTTCCGGACGGTCCGCGACCTGGTCTGGAGTTACTACGATCCCTACGTGGACTGGACCGGGCGGCTGACCGGCTACCAGCTGGTCGATCTCCGGTCTATCGGCAGATACGACTGGCGATTCAACCCCAGGAACATGTGGAAGGTGGAGCACTTTCTCCTGGATATCCCGCACCGCCGGCTGCGGTCATCGAACGCCCGCTACCGGCGACTGCGAAAGACGTTTCTCGAGTTCCGCAGGCGTCACCCGACCGCCCCGGCTGACTATTACGAAGGAAAGGAAACCTGGTTGTAGGAGGCGTGCCGGAACTCCCCGACGTCGAAACGGTGGCGCGGCGTCTGCGGCAGGCAGTGGTCGGCAGGCGCATCCGGGGCGTCCGGGTGCTCACCGCGGCGACCGTTCGGTCTCCATCGGCGGCGGCGTTTGCGCGGCGGCTGCGCGGCAGGCGCGTCGCGGGGGTCGACCGGCGTGGGAAGTACCTGCTCATCAGCCTGTCGGGGGATCTCGTGCTGGTGGCCCACCTGCGGATGACCGGTGACTTCGAGGTGACCTCCCCGCGCGCCGGGGTGGACCCGTCGACGCGGGTCATCTTTGCGGTCGGTCGGCGGGAGGTCCGGTTTGTCGATCAGCGCCGCTTCGGCCACATGGACCTGGTGCCGCGTGATGAATTGGACCGCTTTCCCGGTCTGCGCACGCTGGGGATCGAGCCGCTGAGCAGGGAGTTCACGGCGGGCCGCCTGCGCCGGCTGCTGGCGGGCAGACGG
>DASXUC010000006.1:0-12694 GCA_036505015.1 bacterium
CGACGCCGCCGACGAGCACCATCGCGAGGATGAGAAGCCCCAGACGCCTGCCCACCTGTTGGGATTCGGTTGGCGGGGGAAGTTCGGCCATTATTCCTTCGTATTTTTCCGCGATCGGCGGGACTCCTGCGAGGGATCCGACAGACGAGAGAGGGCCGGACCAGCTATCCCGGCCCTCTAGGCGTGCAATGTGTGTTTTGTGCGTTATTCGCGGGCGAAGGCTTCGAAGATCGGCGGAAACGTCAGGAGGAAGCCGAGTCCGATCAACACCAGCGTCCAGGTGAAAATGCGTCCGATGTCCGGATTGCGAGTCTTCCACGCGCTGTGCAGGATGATCCATGCGGCGAGCCAGATCATGATCGCCACGCCGGTTTTTCCCGACAGGGGTCCGGCCGGATTGTAGAAGTTCAATGAGTCCTTCAATCCTGCGGAGGCTTCCGCGAGGGACGTGAGCGCACCGACCGCAAATGTGCCGATTCCGGCTGAAATCAAGGCCGCGGCGGCCGGTCCCGTGGGTTTGGCTGTCACTTGGGTTGCCATCGGTTTCTTCCTCCTAACGGACGGGAGCGACCTTGTTCAGGAACGCCCCAAAGAGTCCGGCAATGCCGGCCGCAGTGAAGGCAAAGACGAACACCCACAGCGTCGCCCGGCGCAGTCTGTCGTTCCGGGCTAGTTCAGGCCCATAACGGGTGACGATATACGCCACGGCGGTAGCCAGGATGGGTGCAAACCACCCGATGTGCTCTTTCCATTCCATCCCGAACGTATGCCAGGCCCGCGTCGTCTCGCTGGCGAGCAGCACCGAGCGCGCACTCTCCGGCCCCTGCGCCCGGTACCAGGGGTAGACGATGTACGTGCCGCTGACGACCGTGATCCAGGCCACGATGGCCATGATCCAGGTGCCGGCTAACAGGCGGGTCAGGCGTTCCCGGACTCCCTGCACCGTGACCCACTCAGGCCTCAGGCTGTACAGTCCCGCCACCCCGCCGGCAAAGGCGAGGAGGAACGCCGAACCAAACACGAGGCCATGCAACACCGTCCACAATTCTCTCAGGCTGATGCTCATGAGGCCCTCCTTACGCCGTTGTCACCAGCTTCCCGTTGAACACCCGGCCCGGCTTCCACGGCGTGCCGAGGAGCGGCAGCAGGACGCGATCCAGCCCGTAGAACCCGGCAACCTTCCAGGCCAGGATCAACAGGACGGCCGTGATGAAGAGCATCGGGTTAGTGCTCGCCGATCCCGCCATCATGAAGTTCCAGTTCATCACCGCGCCGAAGAGTGCGGCGATCCCCACAAACGCGCCCACGATGAGCGCGATTCCCACCAGCAGTTCACCGTAGGCGACGATCTTCGCGAACCAGGTGTACGCTTGGATGTCCAGCAGGTACTGGAGAAAGGTCCGGTACCAGTCAAACGCAATCGCCGGCCGCGCGGGCGGCTGTGGAATCGCGACCGCGCGCTCCCAGTACGCTCGCAGGGCGGTACCGCCTCCGGTCCACGCCGCTTCACCGATCTTGTGCCGGGCCGCGTCGATCCACTGGTAGCCCAGCCAGATCCGGATGATGGCCCACAGCCAGGCGAACCTGGTGGTGTTGAACAAGACGCGCGCCACCGGCGGATCGCCGTAGAACTCGGCTGTCTTGACAGCTTCCCTTGCCATTATCTCGTCCTCCTCGGGTGAGCGCTGGTGCTGACTCTGTGCGCTCTGTCCTTTTCCCACGGTCAGGATAGCCATCCGTCCGAACCACGCCCATAAGACGGAGGGCCCATTTGTACCTC
Organism: bacterium; assembly: GCA_036505015.1. GTDB lineage: Bacteria > Sysuimicrobiota > Sysuimicrobiia > Sysuimicrobiales > Kaftiobacteriaceae > DASXUC01. The sequence continues at coordinate 1,781 of DASXUC010000006.1, forward strand.
GGTCCCCGCCTGAGGCCCGAATAAGGCCGCGGCCCGATGGCCTGGGTACAAAGCGCACCGATAGAGTGAGGGCAACGGGCACCACGACCGGGCGGGGGAGATGACGACATGGACCGGCGCGGCAATGCGACGGTACTCTTCGCGGTACTGATCTCGATTCTGGCCCTGGCAATCAGCGTCATCGCCTACGCGCGCCGGGCGACGGCTCCCCCGATTCCGGCTCGGGCCCCGGCTACCCTCACACTGTCGATGGTGGTCGCGACCTTCAGCGGGCAAGGGATGGCCGCGCATCGTTGGTTCCCCACGATGCTGGTTGTGCGAAAAGGCGACGTGGTCGACCTGGCCGTGGGGAATCCGGATAAGGTCTCCCACCGATTGGAGATTACCGGCTACGGGCTGAAGACCAAGGTCTTGACGCCGGGCAGTACCGACGACCTTCGCTTCGTGGCAGACCGGGACGGCGTCCTCCTCTACCACTGCATCCTGCCGTACGATCCGGCGAAGGGCAACTGCACGCCTGACCATGAGCTGATGCGCGGGTATCTCATCGTGACGGAGTAACGCGGCGATGGAGGGCAGCCAGTCGGCAACCGGAATTTCGCTGCTCGTCTCCGCGTCGGCCATCGCCCTCAGCCTGCTGGTCCTGCTGGCACCACCGCTCCCAGTCCCGCCGCCGGCCGTCGCGACGATCGATCTCTCCATGTTGATCACGACCGAAGGGCCCATCGGCGGTCCGTCGGTCAGCCACCTGTTTGACCCACAGTTGCTCGTCGCGCGGCGGGGCGACACCGTCCGCCTGCGGGCGATCAACCAGTCCTTCTTCCGCCACAGTATCGAGATTCCCGAGTACGGGGTGAGCACGGGGCCGTTGGAGGGCGGCGAGCGCGCCTCTGGGGTCCTCACATTCGTCGCCGACAAACCCGGCATCTTCGTCTACCGCTGCGGTCTGCCCTACGATCCGGCCACCGGGACATGCTCGCCGGACCATGACAGGATGGTTGGCCATCTGGTCGTCCTCGACGCGCCCTCGCGCTGAGCGAGATGAGCCTCCGCAATCGCATCATGCTGCTGGTGGCAATCGGCCTGCTGATTGCCACGATTCCCCTGGGCGTGATGGGCCTGGGCATGGTCCGTGCGGCGACCGACCAGGTGCTCGATGAGCGCCTGTCTCTCACGCGGGCGATGGCGCACCACCTCGGCCGGCAGCTGGCCCAGGGATGGTCGCGGTTGGACCAGATCAGCCTCCAACTTGGCGCGGTCTGGAGCCTGAGGTCCCCGCAGGCCCTCCAGAGGGAATTCACGATCCGTTCCGGACCGGCATCTCTGTTTTCCGGCGGCCTGTTTCTCGCAGACCGGGTCGGCACGGTTCTGGCGCCGGCCCCGGCGTCGAGCCTGCGAACCCCGGTCCTCGTCAACAGCCCGACCCTCGCTGCCGTTTTCCGAACGCGGAAACCGCAGAGCAGCGGGATCGAGCGCAGTGTGGACGGGCACCCGATCGTGTTCCTGGTCGTGCCGATCGTCGCGTCGGGGGACATCGTCGCCGCCGCCGGCGGAGTCATCGACCTGTCGGAGCCGACCCTGCTTGCCTTCATCTCCGGCGTCATTCAGGGCGCGAGCGGTCATGCTGCGATCGTCGCCCGCGATGGTCGGGTCCTGGCCAGCACCGACGAAGACGAGTTGTTCACGCGCAATGAGCACCCGGACTTCTTTGCCCGGTTTATTGCGGGCGGCCGTCCGATCGTCGGGTCGGCCAGGGAGAATCACGGCCCGGGCGTGCCCAGCGAGATGCACGTCATGGCGTTCGCCCCCGTCGCGACGGTCCCGTGGGGGCTCGGGATCGGACAGACCGAGGACGAAACGTTTGGTCCGATTCGGCGCCTGCGAGATCGTGTGATTGCGTTTGAACTCATTGTCCTCGTCGCCGCGGTCTTGTTTGCGTGGATCGACACGAGCGCGGTCGCCGCCCCCCTGGCGATGCTGAGGGCGGCGTCGGAACGCATCGCCGAGGGTGACCTCGAATACCGGATCGATGTCCGCCGGGGGGATGAGATCGGTTCGCTGGCCCGCAGCTTTGAAACCATGCGCCAGCAACTCCGGCGTTCGTTGGACGAGAACGCCCAGCTCCAGGAGCGCCTGCAGTCGGTGGCGGTGGTCGAAGAACGCGAGCGCATCGCCCGCGAGATGCACGACAGCGTCGGTCAGGTGTTGGGCTACGTGAACACGAAGGCGCAGGCCGTGACCGCGCTGCTGGAAACGGGACGCGTCGCAGAAGCTCAGACCCAGCTCACCCAACTCGAGCTGGCTGCCCGCGGCGTCTACCGGGATCTGCGCGAGGCGATCCTCGGCCTGCGTGCCACGACCGGGTCCGGCGGGCAGTTGGTCCCCGTGGTCACCGAGTACGCGGACCGGTTCGCCGCGCTCAGCGGGGTCGATGTGCGCGTCGAGGTCGATGGCGACCCTGCCCGCTATGCCTTTTCCGCGACGGCCGAACTGCATCTCCTCCGCATCATCCAGGAAGCCTTGACGAACATCCGGAAGCACGCCGGGGCCCGGTCGGCGCTGGTGCACCTGTCCACTGACGGCGGCGCCGCGCTGGTCACCATCGCGGATGACGGCGTGGGTTTCCCGTTTACCGACCGGTCTACGGGGCACCGGTTCGGATTCGGCCTGCAGACGATGCGGGAGCGGGCCGAGGCAGTCGGCGGGACGTTGACCATCAGCTCCCGGGCGGGGGGAGGGACCGAGGTGCAGGTCCGCCTGGGGCCGGAGGGGAGGGACGCCCGTGCGCGTGCTGCTGGCTGACGATCATCCGCTCTTCCGCGACGGTGTGCGCAGTCTCCTCGAAGCGCGAGGGACGCAGGTCGTCGGGGAGGCCGGCGACGGCCGGGAGGCCGTCGAGGCCGCCGTACGGCTGCGGCCGGACGTGGTGCTGATGGACATCACGATGCCGACGATGACGGGATTGGAGGCCACGCGGCTGATCAAAGCCCAGGCGCCCGAGATCAAGATCGTCATGCTGACGGTCTCCGACGATGACCGCATGCTCTTCGAGGCCATCAAGAGCGGCGCGCAGGGGTATCTGCTGAAAGACCTCCAGGCGAAAGAGTTCTTCGACCTGCTGGGCGGGATCGATCGCGGTGAGGCGCCCATCTCGCGCGTGCTCGCCGGGAGAATTCTTGAGGAGTTCAGCCGCCAGCGGCCCGCGCCGGCAGATGCCGGCCCGCGGGACGAACTGACCGAGCGCGAGCAGGACGTGCTGCGCGCCGTGAGCCGCGGAGCCACCAACCGGGAAGTCGCGGCGGCCCTGTTCATATCTGAGAATACGGTGAAGTTCCACATGAAGAATATCCTCGACAAGCTGCATCTGCGCAGCCGCGGCGAGGTGATTGCCTACGCCGCGCGCAAGGCGTGGCCGCTCCCCCCGACTCCCCCCGCCGAATCCTCCGAGTGATCCGTCCCGCCAGAACCTCTGCCTACCTTCCCGGGTAGGTGTCTGCCCGGAAGACCACCCGCCCGCGTGTTGTGAGGCGTGCGTGCTCCATCGTACCGTGAGGGCAGCAGGATCGGCACACGGGGTGCGGCATGGAACGGCGCAGCAACGGGATCGGCTACTTCGCCCTGGTCGTCGCCGCGGTCGCGCTTGCGGTCGGCGGGGTTGCCTACGCCCGCCGGGCGACCACGGCGGTCACCTCAAACCCGGCCCGGTCGCCGGCGATGCTCAAACTCTCGATGGTGGTGGCCACGTTCAGCGGACAGGGGATGGCCGCCCACCGCTGGTATCCGACGATGCTGGTCGTGCGCCAGGGTGACACGGTCGACCTTGCCGTCGGCAACCCAGACAAGGTCAGCCATCAGCTCGAGCTGACCGGCTACAACCTACGGACCAAAGTCCTCACCCCCGGCAGCACCGACCGCCTGCGCTTTGTCGCCGAGCGCAGTGGGGTCTTCGCGTACCGGTGCATTCTGCCGTACGACCCCGCCGCGGGGCACTGTACTCCCGACCATGACGTGATGCTGGGATATCTCATCGTGACGGAATAGGTGTGGCGATGAACGGCTCCAAGTCCGTCGTGGCAGGAATTGCGCTGACCCTCTCTCTCGTGGCCATCGCGCTGGGCCTGCTGGTGATCCTCGCGCCCGCCGCCTCCCCGCCCGCGCCGCCGGCGGCGATGGACTTCTCGCTGCTCATCACCGGTGAGGGGTCGATCGGCGGGCCGGCGCTGAGCCATCTGTACCACCCTCAGCTTCTGGTGGCCCGGCGCGGCGACACCATCCGCCTTCGGGTCATCAACCAATCGTTCTACCGCCACGCGATCGAGGTCGTGGGCTATGACGTCCGGACGGGCCCGCTGACGGGGGGAGAGCACTCCTCGGAAGTCCTGACGTTTGTGGCGGACACACCCGGCATCTTCACCTACCGCTGCTACCTGCCCTATGATCCGGCGACGGCGACGTGCGCGCCGGACCACGACCGGATGGTCGGGCACCTGGTCGTGATCGACGGCGGAGGCGCGCGGTGAGCGGGAGTCCTCGCGCGAGGATCACGCGGCGCCAGCTGATCTCCGCCGTGGCCGCGGCGGGGGCAACCGCAGCGCTTCCCGTACTGGCGCTGCGCTCCCGGCCGTCGGCAGCCGCCACCCCGGCCGGACGCACCAACCGGCAGTGGGCCATGGTCATCGACCTGCGGAAGTGCGAGGGGTGCACGACCATCAACAAGTCACCGCAGTGCGTCGCGGCGTGTCAGAAGACTCACCACCTCCCGGAAGGCCAGCAGTGGATCCGGGTCGTCTCCGAGCAAGACGAGCGCGGTACCTTCTTTCGGCCGATTCCGTGCATGCAGTGCGAGAACGCTCCCTGCGTGGCTGTCTGTCCGGTCGGCGCGAACTTCCACGACGCCGCCGGCGTCGTGCTGGTCAATCAGGACCGATGCATCGGCTGCCGGCTGTGCATGGCCGCCTGTCCCTACGACGTGCGTGTCTTCAACTGGACCCAGCCGGCGAACCCGCCCGGGGCGGCGCTGGCCACCTACTCACCGGAGTTCCCGCTGCCGCATCGGAAAGGCACCGTATCCAAGTGCATGCTCTGCGCCCACCGCACCGCGCACGGCGAGCTGCCGGCGTGCGCATCGGGGTGCCCGATGAAGGCCATCTATCTGGGTGATCTGGTCAGCGACGTCGCGACCAACGGGGACGAAGTGGTCCAACTGTCCGCCTTCCTCAGCGAGAACCACGCCACCCGGTACAAGAACGAGTTGGGGACCCACCCGCGCGTGTACTACATCCCCGGTCACGGCGAGGCGTTCGGACGGAGGGCGGGTTCATGAACGAGGCGCCCCTGGACGCGCATCTGATCGGCATCGTGCGCCGGCCGCCGCGCTGGTATCCGCTGGCCGTCATGTTGCTGGCCGCCGTCGCGGCCTGGGGCGTCTACGCCTGGACCGTGCAGTACCGCATCGGATTGGGCGTGACGGGGCTGCACAACCGCGTCCCGTGGGGCTTCTACATCATCAACTTCGTCTTCCTGATCGGCATCAGTCATGCCGGCACCCTGGTGTCCGCGATCCTGCGCATCACCGGCGCCGAGTGGCGCCGGCCGATTACGCGCATGGCGGAGGTCATCACCGTCGTCGCGCTGATGACCGGCGCGGCGATGGTCGTGGTCGACATGGGCCGCCCAGACCGGCTGCTGAACGTGGTGCGCTATGGGTTCGGCCGGCTCAGCTCCCCGATCATCTGGGACGTGTTGTCGGTGTCGACCTACCTGATGGGGAGCCTGATCTACCTCTACATCCCACTCATCCCGGACCTGGCCTTGCTCTACCAGCGGCTGGGCCCGGACGCCCCGCGATGGCAGCGCTGGCTCTACCGCGTGCTGGCGATGGGCTGGCAGGGGACCCCGCGGCAGCGCGCACGGTTGGAGCGGGTGCTGGCCATCATGGCGGTGCTGATCATTCCGATTGCCGTTTCGGTCCACACCGTGGTCTCCTTCGTGTTCAGCATGACCCTGCGGGTGGGGTGGCACAGCAGCATCTTCGGCCCGTACTTCGTGGTGGGGGCGATCTTCTCGGGGATCGCCGGCATCATTCTCGCTATGGCCGTGTTCCGCCGGATTTACCGGCTGCACGCATGGATCACCGACGACCATTTTCGGAAACTCGGATGGCTGCTGCTCGCGTTGAACCTGATCTATCTGTACTTCACGTTCTCCGAGTACCTGACGATCGGGTACCAGCCGGACGAGGCCGAGGCAGTCCTGCTGCAGCTGCTCTTCTCCGGGGCGTACGGGCGGCTCTTCTGGCTCATGGTGATCGGTGGCCTGGTCACCCCCGCGCTGTTGATCGTCCTCCCGTCTGTGCCGTCTCTCCGGCGCCTCGCGGCTGTTCCCGTCCTGCGTCCGGTCCCGGTGGCGCTGGCCGCGGCCAGCGTCGCGGGCAGCATCTTCCTCTTCCGCCTCCTGGGGATTCCGGGTCCGACTGCGGCGCTGCCGATCTGGCTGAACTGGGAATTCCTGCAGTGGCCACTGTTGGGACTGGCCGCGGTCCTCGTCATCAGTCTGATCCCGATCCTGCAGGCGCGGCCGGTGACCAGCCTGGTCATCGCGTCGATCCTGATCACCGTCGGCATGTGGCTGAAACGCTACCTGATCGTGGTCCCCTCACTCGCGGTCGCCCAGACCCCCATCGAGGCGATTGGGTACCGGCCGACGTGGGTCGAGTGGTCGATTCTGGCGGGGACGTTCGCAGGCTTTGCGCTGCTGTACCTCGTGTTTTCGCGAGTCTTCCCCATCATCTCGTTGTGGGAAGTCAGGGAGGCCCATGAGGCCGGCACCGCCGAGCCATCCGGCGGACGCGATCGGCCTCTGCGCGCAGCGGAGGCCGCGCCATGAGCACCCCGCGGCTGGTCGCGATCCTGATCACGATGGTGGCCGTGCTCGCGGCCGCCCCATCTCCCGTCGGTGCCGCTCAACAGGTGCGGGTCGTCGTCAGCGGGCATGGATTTGATCCCCCGATCGTCGAGGTGACCGAGGGCGAGCTCGTCGAGCTGACCCTCGTCTACGGCGACGACCCGAACGGAGAGGACAACCCTCACATCATCGTCATTGAGGGCCTCGGCATCGAGTCGCCCGTGCTCAGCCTGAGCAACCCCCAGGCGACGCTGCGCTTCACGGCGGAGCGCAGCGGGCGGCTGCGGTTCAAGTGCGTGGCATACTGTCACGGACACGACCGGCTGCAGGAAGGGTACGTCAACGTCCGCCCCCCCACGGCTGCCGGCTCGGCTCAGGCGGCCGCGGCTGCGACTGCCCTGCAGCTTGTGGCGGCCCCACCCGAGGCTCCAGGCGCGATGGCGGCGCTGCGGGCCCAGCTGACATCTGCCGGGTTGCCGGTGGAAGGCGTCATCGTCCGGTTTGATCAGCAGGCGACGTTGGTGAAGACGGGTTGGACCCCTATCGGAAGGGTGCGCACCGATGACCGCGGTGTCGCGCGGCTCGAATACCGGCCGTTCGGTGACGCCCTGAAGGTGCAGGTCCGGGCAGTCTTTGAGGGCACCGTCCGCTACGGTCCCACGCAAGCCGCGGCGGCAGTGGACCTTCCGGGCCTCGCCACGTGGTGGAAGCCACCGGCGGCGGTGCACATCCCAGTGATCGGGATCGGCCTGCTGTGGGCCGTGCTGGCCGGGGTGTGGTTGACCTTCGGCTATACGCTCTACCAAGTGTTCACCCTGCCCGAAAGAGAGGTGGAAGTGCCGGGCACCCGGCACAAGCGCTACTACCCATAACAAAGGAGGCGAAATCGCAATGAAGAGCAGATTCGGTTGGATGCATGTCGCATTCCTGATCGTGGCCGCCGCGCTGATCGTGCCGCTGCAGCCGGCTGGCATCGGGGCCGCACCCGCCCTGACCCTGAGCGTGCAGATGGTCGCCCATCTCGCCGGATGCGTGGACCGCAACCAGGTCATGCGAGGAGATCAGGTGATCTGGCTCATCAAAGCCACCAACGCGGCGGCCCAGGAGATCACGTCGGGCCTGGACATGACCGTGTTCGTCGGGAAGTACGAGGTGAAGGCGACGTACAACCCCGGCTCAAAGTTCTGGGCGGCACCGCTGCCGATCGTCTGGGACATGCCGACGGGCAACCTCCCATGGCACATCGTCGTCAAGAATGCTCAGGGAACGCTTACCGACTGGAAGCCGGCCTCGTACATGACCAACCGCCTTCTGACGATCATCCCGGGGCCCATCAAGGTGGACGCGCAGCTGACTGACACCGCGTCGGGCAACCCCGTGACAGAGGCGAGGGCAGGGGCGTCGCTGCGGATCGGCGCCAAGATCAGCCGTCCTGCCCGCGGAGATGCCTACGCCTATGGCAAGGCGGACCGCGAGCTGACCGGGACCGGGATCGTGGCGACCAAGGGCGCTCCACTCACCCAGGACGTGACGGTGCGCGCAATCATCGGCCAGGGCTCCTTCGCGCAGGGAACTCAGACGTTTTCCGGCGGCGTGCTGGCGACCGTCCCCCTGGCGTACGACCTGGCCCGAGAAATCTGGCGGGCGTCGTTCACCGTCCCTGCGGGCGCTGCACCCGGTTCGTACTCGGTCGCGATCTTTGCCAAAGATAAGTTCGACAACACCGGATTCAGCCTGAGCACGATCGTGTTCAGCCGCTGAGGATTGAGGAGGTAAGGCAGATGACACACGCGTCGTGGAGAACGTGGAGCGTCCTGCTGGCGGTGCTCGTGGCGGTGACCGCGGTTTGGCCCTTCCCGCTCCGTCTGAACGCGGCAGAGAGCAGCCAGGGAGTGCTGGTGCTGTCGCCGACCGAGGGCACGGTGGGAAAGCCGGTCATGGTCACCGGCCGGGGTTTTCCGGTGGGGCGGACCATTGCGCTGATCTGGGAAACGTCCCGCGGCTCGGTCATTGCCGCCGGCAACCTCTACGGAGGCCGAACGATCGAGGCCGCCACGCTGCCGCTTGCCCAGGTGACGGTCCGTGCCGACGGTACGTTTGTATCACGGCTGACGGTCCCACGCGATTACGGCGGCATGCACAACGTCGTTGCCCGATTGGATGGGACGGAGGCGGCGAGAGCCGGATTCCGGCTGTGGCCGAGTCTGCGCATCTCGACGACGCAGGGGCCCGTGGGCACGCCAATCAGCTTCGCCGGCGAGGGCTTCGGGCTCGGCACCACGGACAGCCAGTTCCACGTGATCTACGACAACCGGTACATGGGGATCGTCTCGGGTGTGGCCACCCGCGGCACCGTGCAGTTCACGATCTACGCCGCGGGAGAGCCGGGGCTGCACCGCATCGACGTCTACCCAAACTTCTACGGGCCGGCGTACCTGAACAACCACGACGGGTTCAGGGAGTACGCTGAAGTACCCCGCTGGGGCTGGAACTTCGCGCTGACGAACGGCCGGGCTCCGCTGAGCAGCACTGCCGCCCGCGGCCGATTCCTCAGCACCCGGGTCGCGGGCCCCGTCCCGGCGCTTGCTGACGGGCCGCCGTTGATGCTGTCACCGGCAAGCGGGCCGGTGGGCACCAGCGTGCGCGCCACGGCCGCCGGGTTCCGCCCGGGGGAACGCGTCGAGCTGGTCTGGCAATCCATCACCGGCGCGTACATTCAAGAAGGCGGGTTCAAGCTCGTGGACACCGTGATCGCCGCTGCGGCGGCGGGTCCGGACGGCCGCGTGTGGTTCAACACTACCATTCCGTCGGCGGCGGGGGGATGGCATCCGATGCTGGCCCGGGCAGCGTCGATGACCGCCGCCGGGCGGTTTGGGCTGGTCCGCGCGATTACCGTCAGTCCGCTGTCGGGCCCCCCGGGAACGCAGATTCACATCCGGATCACCGGGGCCGGATGGCGATCCTGGGAAAACACGGCCGCAGTGACGTGGGACAACGGGTACACCGGGTATGCCTGCGCTCTGGGAGAGGAAAAGGGGACCATCAACATCTACCTGACGGCGGTGGGCGGTCCGGGGCGCCGCGTGATTGGGATCTGGCCGGCCATCTTCCGGGGCCCGCTCACGGTCAACTACGGCGGGACCCAGCCCGAGAACCAGCGGCTCCCGATCCTGGTTTCGAGCGACCTGCCCGAGTACGTCGAGTCCGTCATGTTCGTCATCGACCTGACGGGAGACCAGGCCGCCCGTTAGATGGTTTACTGCCGATATCGGAATACTCTGACCGCCGGATGGTAGCGTGTCTGGCGGTCAGAGTAACGTGAAGCCGTAGTCCCTTGGTGCGACACAGGCAGGGGAAGCGGAGGTTAGGAGATGCTGAGCAGATTCATCGGTGTCATTGCTATCGTGCTCGCACTGGTATTGCTGGTCTTTGGCCCCGCGGCGGGCGCCCCCACCGTGCAGAAGGTTACGATTACGCTGACCGATTTCAAATTCACGCCGGGGACGATCACGCTGAAGGCCGGGGTGGAGGCCGAGATCGTCATCGTCAACAAGGGCAAAGTCGAACACGAGTTCATGGTGTACCCAGCGCCTAAGGGCAAAGTGGCAGATTGGGACGCGCACATCATGCCCAACACCTACTTCCAGAACATGGGCGAGATCAAAGGCGAGTTTGAGGGGACGGGCGCGATCGCCGGGACGAGTATCTTCGAGGTCGAAGTCAAGCCCGGCAAGACGGCGGTGCTGATCTTCACGCCGAACCGGAGGGGGACGTTTGAGATCGGCTGCCACGTCGAGGGCCATTATGAGGCGGGCATGAAGGCCGTGTTCGTCGTTAGATAGGGTGATTCCCATGGCACAACCTTCTTCAAGCCGGGTCCGGCTGATTGCGGCGATGCGCCGCAGCGGGGGCTGCACGGTCAGTGCGCTGCGGCGGGAAACCGCTCTCTCGCGATCGACCGTCCGGCGCCATCTCGACGCCCTTGCGCGTTCGGGGGCCATCGCGGCGCGG
>DASXUC010000007.1:0-31799 GCA_036505015.1 bacterium
GACTTCACCGACGCCGGTCACGGGAATTGCCGGTAGCGATAAGACGGCGTTCTGTCTGGTGGGACGTTCCGGGCAGGTCGCCCTCGCAATGGCAGAAAATCAGTACATCCAACGCGATGGGTGGTCCCGCCCTCCTCGAAGCCCGCTCCATCTCTAAGACCTTCCCGGGGACCCGGGCCCTGGACCATGTCGACCTCCAGGTGTCCGCCGGCGAAATTCACGCCCTCGTCGGAGAGAACGGCGCCGGCAAGACGACGTTGATGATGATCCTGGCCGGGGTCTTCCCGCCCGATGAAGGCGCGGTGGTATGGGACGGGCGGGAGGTGCGGCTCAGCGATCCCCGCGTCGCTCAGGGATTGGGCATCGGAACCGTCTTCCAGGAGCTCAGCCTCGTGCCCGGACTGAGTGTCGCGGAAAATATCTTCCTCAACCGCTCTCCTTCGCGGACTCCATTCGGTCTCGTCGACTGGCGGCGTCTGGACACTGAGGCCCGATCTGTACTGATTTCCTTAGAAGTCGACATCGATCCGGCGGTCCCCGTCAAGACTCTGGGGATGGGGGCGCGCCAGATGGTCGAAATCGCCAAGGCCTTGTCCCTGCGGTGTCAGATCGTCTTGTTGGACGAGCCGACATCCGCGCTCTCGCCGATCGAGGTGCAGCGACTCTTCGCGGCGATGCGCGCCTTGCGCCAACAGGGACTGGGCATTGTCTTCATCACCCATCGCATCGCGGAGGTATTCCAGGTCGCCGATCGCGTGACCGTGCTGCGTGACGGCCATCACGTTGGGACGTTTGAGATTTCCGCCGCCACCCCCGGGCTGATCGTGCACTCCATGGTGGGACGCATCCTGGGCAAGGTGATGCGTCCGCCGGAGCCATCGCGCACAGCACCGATCCTAGAAGTCTCGCACCTCTCGTGGCCTCCGGTCCTTCAGGACGTGGAGTTCTCGCTGTATCCGGGTGAGATTTTGGGCGTGGCCGGTTTTCCCGGGTCAGGCCGTGAGGAGATCGGGCGGGTGCTGTTCGGCATTGAGCGGCCGGCGACGGGGGGGTGTCGCGTGGACGGACGATCGATCTTGATCCGTTCGCCTGAGGATGCCCTCCGAGCCGGCATCGGGTACCTTCCCGCGGACCGGCGGACGTTGGGGCTGTTCCTGCGCATGCCGGTTGCAGACAACATCGTAGTCACGGCACTCACCCGCGTCGCGCGCTTCGGGATCGTAGACGATGCGCAGGCGACACGGATCGCAGGCCGGTATGTCGATCGTCTGCAGATCCGCACCCCGTCGGTGGCCCAACTCGTGGGTCGCCTCAGCGGCGGCAACCAGCAAAAGGTCGCGTTCTCCAAATGGCTGCTGACGCGGCCGCGGATCCTCATCGCCGATGGGCCGACGATCGGCGTTGATGTGGGCGCGCGCACGGAAATCCACCAGCTGCTCCTGCAGCTGGCGGCCGATGGGATGTCGGTGCTGCTCCTCTCCACGGATCTGCCGGAGTTGCTCGGTTTGAGTAACCGCATCATGGTGATGAACAGCGGACGCGTGGTGGGGATCCTGCCCAGCGCAGAAGCGACCGAGGAACGGGTGATGACCCTCGCGGCCGGACAGTTCACGCCGCTGGCGCGAGGCGAAGTGTGATGGACGAAAAACCCGCCCCCTCGACGTCGGGGCTGAAGACGCAGCCGCAGGTGCGTGCCGGCGCGGGCGGCGTGGCCAGACTGCTCCGCACGCGGGAACTGCTGCTGCTCCTGGTGATCGTGCTGGTTTCCCTCGGCATCTCCAGGGTCACCCCGTATTTCCTGACCTCCGGGAACCTGAAGGCGATGCTGATCGGCATGGTGCCCACCGCGATCATCGCGGTCGGGACCGCCATCGTCCTCGCCGGAGGTGGGTTGGATCTTTCGGTGGGATCTGTTATGGCTCTCAGCGGCACCGTGGCCGGGCTCTTACTGCTGCAGGGGCTGCCCATCTGGCTCACCCTCGGGCTCGTGGTGGCCGGAGGGGGTCTCACCGGCCTCGGCACCGGCCTCGTAATCACTCGGATCCGGGTGAATCCCCTCATTGCGACCCTGGGGATGATGACGATCACCCGGGGGATCGCCTTTGTCGCCACGGAAGGTTTCTCCGTCAGCGGGCTCCCCGATCCGTTCGCATATTGGGGGCAAGGGAGCGCGCTCGAGGTGCCCCCGATGGTCTGGGTGATGGTGGTCATCGTAGTCGTGGGCGATCTGGCGCTGCGCAAGACGAAATTCCTGCGCGAGGTCTACTACGTCGGCGGGAACGAACGCGCCGCGCTGCTCTCAGGCATTCCCGTGAACCGGGTGAAAGTAACGACGTACGTGATTTCCGCCGCGCTGTCGGCCGTCGCCGGCATCCTGCTCGCGTCCCGCCTGATGTCGGGTACGCCGACCGCGGGGATCGGTCTGGAACTCAACGTCATCGCCGCGGCCGTCTTGGGGGGAGCCAGCCTGATCGGCGGCGAGGGAACCGTGCTCGGCGCCTTCCTCGGCACGGTCTTCATGACGATGCTGGGCAACATCATGATCCTGCTGGCCGTCTCCATCTACTGGCAGGGCGTCGCCTCAGGGCTTGTCCTCATCACGGTGGTCGGCCTGGATATGTTCGTGCGCACCCGCCGGGGTGAAGTGTGAGACCGCGTGGCGGGTCATGTTCACGAGGAAAGGGGGTGCACGCGTAGGTCGCGCTGCGAAGCATCCTGAGGGAGGAGGAAAGGCACATGGTCAGTCGGTTGATGAGACAGGGACGGTTGCGGACAGCGCTGTCATGGTGCGTGGTATTCGCGCTGAGTGTGAGCGTCGCGTGGATCTTCGGCCTGCAGCAAACGGCGACGCAGGCCGCCGCGCCGACGGAGACCTACGTGTACGTGTCATGCGTGACCCAGGTGCCCTTTTGGATCGATCAGAAGCAGGCACTCGCCGACGTGGGCCAGGCCCTGGGGGTGAGGGCCGTGTTCACGGGACCGACCACCGCCGATCCACAGGCCGAGGCCGCCGCGCTCGATCAGATCATCGCCTCGCATCCCGCGGGCATCATGGTGTTCCCCTGCGACGAGAAGGCCCTGACCCCGGGGATCAACCGCGCGGTGGATGCCGGAATTCCAGTGATCACCATGATCGGCGACGTGCCCGGCAGCAAACGGTTCACACACATCGGCATCAACAACTTCCGCGCGGGGGTCGAAGGGGCCAAACTCCTGGCCGCGGCCATCGGCGGTAAGGGTAAAGTCGTCGTCGGGACGTTCCAGGCCGCCGGCGTCCTCGACCGGATGCGTGGATACAAGGACTACCTGGCAAAGAACTACCCGGGGATCAAGGTCGTCGCGGTCGTGGATGACCACGCGGACCCGTCATACGCGCCGCAGGCGTATGCCGCGGCGATCGCCGCGAATCCTGATTTGGCCGGCATCGGCGGCACAGACGGAGACTCGGGCGTAGGCGCGGCCAGGGCCGTCATCGAGGCAGGGAAGAAAGGCAAGATCAAGATCATCGCCATGGATCGCAACGAAGACATGCTCAACTACATCGCTGACGGGACGATCACGGCCGCCGTGGCGCAGAAGAGCTATTTGGAAACATGGTTGGCCGTGCAACTCCTCTACGCACTCCGCCATAACGCCGGCCCGGGGAAGATGCTGCCGGATTGGAGAAGCGCAGGAGTCAACCCGCTGCCTGTAGACATCGACACCGGGATCATGCCGATCACGACCGCCAACGTGAAGCAGTTCCGCCATAAGAAGTAAGCATCCGGGCGGCCCGGCCACGCGGCCGGGCCGCCCCTACTGCTGTACGACCCCTGCCTGCGTGATGCGGGACACGCCGTCTCCCTCATACGCAACGGCGGCCAGGGTGGTTTCGATCGTCTGGTGCGGTGCCAGGACCAGCGCGGTGCCGTTCTGGATGGCGTTGGCCACGCCGGCCGGCGGCCAGCTCGTGAATGGTTCCAGCGCGCAATTGTAGGTCCGGCCATACCACGGGTAATCGGTGTGCCCCCCGTAGACCTGCCACATCCACAGACACTGGAACAGCCTCCGGTCCCAGGCCATTCCGAACCCGACGCGCTGCCGGCGGTTGGTCAGCCCATACCACCCGTCGTCGAGATCCCAGAACGAGACCACGTCCACCGATCCGGTCTGAGGCGGCAGGACCCGCGTGATGTCCTGCAGCTCACTGGTGCGCCGGTTCTTCACCATCGGAAACGCATAGCCGTCGCCCGGCTCCCATAATCCGTTGGCGTGAAACGCCAGCACCCGGACGGTGCGCGCCGGCGCCTGCACTACGCAACTGTCGTCGAGAAACGGCTCACCGAAACTCGGGTGATGCCCCCACATCACCGCGAACTCCACCGGCGCCTCATTGACGAGACGCTCGCTGATCAGCAGCGCGGGGATCTCGCGCCGCAGGCTCATCCGGCGCTCCAGCAGCAGCGGGCTCCGATAGCACCGGGTGCGCACCGTCAAGCCCACGCGGTCGGGAGAATCCTCGTCCACCTGCGCGTCAAAGGGCAGCAGCGAGACTTCCCCATGCAGTCCTTGATAGGTCCCCAAGTACGGCTGCTCGGCCCAGCCGGCTGACGGCAGCACTTCCTGCCATCCCCCATAGAAATAGTCGTGAAAGGCCCCTTCCGGAAGCGCGCTGGTCGCGACGAACGGTGCGCGCATAGGGATGGGGGACTGCCAGAGGAAATCGAGATCACGGGGCTTGTAGGTGAATTCAAAAAGGTCCGCGCCCTTGTCCAGCAGGATGCCGATGCGGATGAGTTCGTTTTCCAGGAATGCCACGCGCATGCCCTTGTAGGTGTAGTCCAGCGAAACCCGGCACCCGCTCTTGCGTCCATGCGTGTACATCGCTTAGGTGCTCCCCTCGGCGTATCCGCGTTTCACGTGTCCTTCGAATCCTCCTCGGCGGGTTCCGCCCGGGGCGGACTGCGCCGGGGGCGCAGCATCTTGGTGAACAGCCCACCCGCTTCTCCCCGCCAGCGGTCGATACCGACGGCGGCCGCGATAATGATGCCCAGGGTGATACCCTGCCATGACGTGGGGACATCGTTGAGATTCAATCCATTCTGCACCACGGCGATGGTCAGCGCGCCGATCAACGTGGCGATCACGTTCCCATAGCCGCCCGTCAGGCTGGCGCCGCCGATCACGGCCGCCCCGATCGCCTGCAGTTCCATGCCCGCGCCGTAGTTCGGCGATCCCGAGTTCAGCCGGGCGGCCATCACGACGCTGGCGAGCCCGGCGGTGCCTCCGGCCATGATATACGCCAGCATATGAATCCGCCGGACCTTGATGCCGGAGAGGCGGGCGGCCGCCTCGTTCCCTCCCACGGCATAGATCTCGCGGCCCGGGATCGTGTAGTAGAGGAATACGAACGCCAGCAGATAGCACACCAGCACGTAGTAGAAGGGCAGCGGCACCCCAAGCAGAGAGCCGTAGAAGATCGGTTCCAGCGCCGGAGAGACCGAAAAGATGGGCGACCCGTTATTGTAGAGAAATGCCCAGCCCTTGTAGGCACTGAGGGTGGCGAGCGTGGCGATGAACGACGGGATGCGCAGGTACGCCACCATCACGCCGTTGATCGCCCCCAGCGCGCACCCGAGCACGACGAGCAGCGGGGCCGCGACGGCCAGCGGCAGGCCATCCCAGCGCACGAAGATCGCGATCAGCATAGTGAGCAGCGCGACCATCGAGCCGGGCGAGAGATCGATTCCTCCGGTGAGGATGACGACGGTGGATCCGATCGCCATGATCGCGATGATGCTCACCTGCAGGGAGACGTTCAACAGGTTCCGGGTATCCAGAAAGCGATCGGTCGTCAGGCTGATCACGAGCGCGGACAGCAACAGCGCCGTCAGCGGCCCCACGAAGGTGGGGCCCAGGATCCGGATGGGCCGCCGCTGCATCTGCTATTCTCCCGTCACCGCTGCGGCGGCGGGCGCGGCCGCGATGATCGCTAACTCGTTGAGCTCGCGCGCCGGAGCCACCTGCACAATGCGTCCGTCCCGGACCACGGCCACCCGGTCGCTCATCGCCAGGAGTTCGCGATAATCCGAGCTGATCAACACCACCGCCTTGCCCTGCGCGGTAAGGTTGTTGATCAATCGGTACACCTCCACTTTGGCGCCGACGTCGATGCCCTGCGTGGGTTCGTCGAGGATCAGGACCTTGGCGCCGGCGAAGAGCCACCGCGCGATCATCACTTTCTGCTGGGTCCCGCCGGAGAGGAACCGCACGGTCTTCCACTGCGCCGCGGGATCAATGCGCAGCTGGCGGATGAATGTCTCGCCAAGCGTTTGCTCCCGCCGCAGGCTCATCAACACGCCGCGCAGGAGCGCCCGCAGCCGGGAAATGGTGATGTTCTCCACACCGGTGAAGTTCCAGAAGAGCCCGTCGGCCTTTCTGTTCTCCGGAATCATGGCCACCCCCGCGGCGATGGCCTCGGCGGGCGAGCCGAAGCGGACCACACGACCCTCCAGCGTGCACACGCCCGACACCACCGGGTCGGCCCCGGCGAGCGCGCGGCCGATCGCGGTGCGGCCGGATCCCACCACACCCCCGAGACCGAGCACCTCGCCGCGGTGCACGGTCAGGGTTACGCCGTTGGCGCCGCGGTCGGTCCGCAGATCACGCACTTCGAGCACGGGCACCTCGGTGGCGTGGTGCTCCTTCGGATAGTGGTCAGCGATCTCGGCGCCGACCATCAGCCGGACGATGGTATTCAGATCCAGATCCATGCTCGCGCGCGTCGCCACGAGGCGCCCATCTTTCAAGATCGTTACCCGGTCGGCCAGTCCCATGATCTCGTGCAGCCGGTGCGAGATATACAGAATAGCGCGGCCGCGGCGCGCCAGCCCGCGAATCAGATCGTGCAGACGCCGCGTCTCGTGCAGAGCCAGAGCCGTTGTCGGCTCATCCATGATCAGCAGCCCGGAGTCGGCGGAGATGGCTTTGGCGATTTCCACGAGCTGCTGCTCGGCCACCGAAAGGGATTGGACCGGGGTGGTGACGTCGAGACGGATCCCGAGTTGTTCGAGCACCTCGCGGGCGTGCTGCCCCATCCGCGCTCTGTCCACGAACAGGGCCGGCCTCCGGCTGGGGAGATGACCCAGGGAGATGTTTTCCGCAACGCTGAGGGTCGGGACCAGAGAGAATTCCTGGTAAATCGCGGCCACGCCGCGCAGCCACGCGGCGGTCGGATGCGGCAACGTGATCGGCTGGCCCTTGAAACGGATCTCACCGCTGTCGGGCTGATGCGCCCCGGTGAGCACCTTGGCCAGTGTGGACTTGCCGCTTCCATTCTCCCCCACCAGGGCGTGGATCTCCCCGGGGTAGAGGGCGATGGACACGGCATTGAGGGCCTGGACACCGGGGAAGGCCTTGGAAATGGCGTCGAGCTCCCACAGCGGAGGCCCGGCCGGTAACCCCCCTGGTGCGCCCATGGCGGCAGGGGCGGCCCGGCGCTCAGGCATGCCGAGCCGCCCCAAAAGATCTGCGCGTCACTTACACGTGTACGGCTTTACGGGTTTGGGATACAGCCGCTCCGGATGGCATAGGAACTCGACGACGTTGCTCTTGTCCACAATGACCACCGGCGTCTCCACGTACCCACCCTTGAACTTCCCGCTGAGACAGTTCATCGTCACCTGCATGGCGACGCGTCCCATCTCGAAGGGCGTGGTGTTGACCGTGGCCGTAACCTCGCCGTTGGCAATCGGCTCGAGCCCGGCGCCGGTGTCGCCGTCGTTGCCCAACAGGATCAGACCCTGCTTCTTCAACGCCGCGGCGGCCTTCGCCGCGCCGAAGATCTCGTAGTCGTTGGCGGCGAAGATCAGCTGGATGTCCGGGTGGGCCTGCAGCATGTCCAGCGCCGCCTTGTTGCCGCCGTCTACGTTCCAGTTTCCGTCCAGGCTGGAGACGATCTTGAAGTTGGACGCCTTCTTGATGGCGTCGACGAACCCGCCGACCCGTTCTTTCGAATGGTAGCCCGGCGCGCCTTCCAAAATGCCGACGACGGTCGGCTTGCCGGCGCGCAACCTGATCGCGTACTGGCCGATCTTGTACGTTCCGGCGCGCTGCTTGTAGCCGACGACCGCGTTGACCGGCGATGGGAAGTTCGGGATGTCGGAGTTTACGATCACCACCGCGATGCCCTGCGCGACCGCCTGCTTCACCAACGGGGCCGCGGCGTGCTCATCGTGCGTGGAGAGAATAATTCCGGCCACCCGCTGGCTGATCACGTCCTGGATCATGCCCATCTGGCCATTGATGTCATTACCGCTCTGCGGCGCGAGCATGAACGTAGTGGCTCCCAGATCCTTGGCCCGGGCCTTCACGCCCTCGCCGATTGCGATGTAGTAGTTGAATTCGGTCGCCGGCGGCATGTAGGCGATGCGCGCGGGCTTTCCCGGTTTGTACGCCAGGCCTTTGCACGCGGCCTGGGACCCGGTCGATAGCGGCGTGGGCGTCGCGTAGGTAAGCGGCGCAGCCGCGGTCCCCACTGTGACCCACGGCCCGCCATACACGACCACGGCAATTGCCACGGCCATCACCACAAGCGCCTTGCCGAACCTGACGGTCCGGCGCCACTTCCTGGATCCTCCCCGCATTGCGTGCTCCCCCCTCTCGAGTACGTGCCGAACGGGCCTCGCCCCACCATTCATCCCGACAGCACCTCCGATCCACTGGACGTGACCGCGACGTTGTCTTCGATGCGAATCCCACCGAACTCAGGACCATAGATCCCGGGTTCGATGCTCGTCACCATCCCCTCCGCCAACACGTCGGTGGCTCCCGGATAGAGCAGCGGGATTCCTTCGTGATAGCGGAAACCGAGGCCGTGGCCGGTGATGTGAATGAAGTGGTCGGCCAGCCCGCGGGCCTGCAGCGCATCCCGGGCTGCCCGGTCGACGGCGTCACCGTTAACGCCGGGGCGCACCGCGGCGATCGCGGCCCGCTGCGCAACCGCCACAGCCTGGAGCAGCTCGGCCTGCCGGTTCGACGGCGTGCCCACGGTCGCCATGCGGGTGAGGTCTGAGTAGTAGCCGTCGGCGACCGTGCAGAGTTCGACCATCACCAGATCGCCGCGCGCCAGCCGCCGCGCGGTCGACGGTGCATAGCCCCATGACACCCGATTCAGCCGCTCCGTGCCCGAGAAGACGAGCGCCTGCGCGCGCGCATGGACGGTGCCCTTGTACCCGGTACCCTGCGCCAGGATCGCGCGCTCGACGTCGGCGGCCACCTCTGCCTCGGTTCGTCCTTCCGCAACGCCGGCGGCGAATGCATGCAGACCGAAGGCGGCGATCTCATTGGCGACCCGCAGGCGCTGCAATTCTCCCGCCGTCTTGCGGGCGCGCAATTGGGTCAGCAGGGGCGAGGCGTCTTCCACCTCGGCACCGAGCGCCTCAAGTATCGTCCGGCTCGGGCCCGCCGGATGCCACGGCTCGACCAGTTTTTGCGTCGGGGCGAGATCCTCATCCGGGCTCCCTTCGACGCCGACGCGGGCGCCGCGCAGCCCCAGCGCCGCCGCCGCTTCGCGCAGCATGCGTCCCAGTCCCTCATTGGGAGGCGGGTCACCGAGCTTCCAGACTGGGAACGTCCGCACGTCGCCAATGAAGGTGCGGCTCAGGGCTTCCAGCTCCATCATGGGCGCGATCAGGATCGGATCGCCGGTCACCGGGATCATGACGGCCGACCGCGCAAGCACCGGCCAGTACCCGGACAGCAGCACCACGTTCTCCGGCAGCCGGCAGATCAGAGCGCTCAGCTGCGCGCCGGCCAGCGCGCTCTGCACCGCGGTGATCCGTGCATTCGGAGCGGATGAGCCTACCATGTTTCCAGCTGCGCCGTGAGGCCGGAGTCGACGAACAGCGACGTGCCGGTCACGAACGACGATTCATCGCTGACCAGATAGAGGACGGCGTAGCCGATGTCTTCGGGGGTGCCGAGGCGGCCCAGCAACTGGCGCTGCTCGACCGTGCGCTTCATCCCCTCGAAATCCCCCGATTCCCGGAAGATCCGCTGAATCAGCGGCGTGTAGATCCAGCCGGGACACACGGCGTTCACGCGGATCCCGTCGCGGGCGTAGTCGATGGCCATGACGCGCGTCAAGGCGGCCAAGCCGCCTTTGCTCGCCGCGTAGGGAGCGGTGCCGCCCACGTTTTGGTACGCGTGGACGGATGCGATGTTGACGATCGCGCCCCCGCCCGCCGCCCTGAGGTGCGGCAGCGCATGCTTCGCGCACAGGAACGGCCCGGTGAGGTTGACGCGCAGGCAGCGCTCCCAGGCCTCCAACGTCGTGTCGTGCACCGGGGTGTACACGCCGATAGCGGCATTGTTCACCAGAATGGACAGCGCGCCGTAGCGATCAACGGCCTGCTCGACCATGGCAGCCACCTGGCGTTCATCGGCGACGTCCGTATGCACGAAGACCGCGTCGCGGCCGCTGTGTGTTAATTCCTCGGCCGTGCGCCCGCCTTCCCCATCGTCGACATCGGCGATTACCACCCGGGCACCTTCCCGGGCGAGCACGGTGGCGATCCCCTTGCCGATACCCATCGCCGCGCCGGTAACGATCGCCACACGATTTGAGACTCTCATCCGCGCCCTCCTACCGCCAGGTCTCCCCGCCCGACATCAGGCCCTGCACGTCTTCCTCCGTCACCCACGCCGTATCGCCGTAGTACGTGTGCTTCAATGCCGCCAGCGCGGTGCCGTAGGCCAGGCCGCGCTCGACCCCCTCGCCGAGGAATCCGTGGAGAAACCCCGCGGCGAACGCGTCGCCTGCCCCGATCCGGTCGACGGCATCGACCGGATAGCCCTCGCGCTCGAAAATCTGACGCCGATCGACGGCGGCGAAGTGCACACCGCTCGTGACGATCGCCACGTCCGGATGAAACCGGTCCTGCAGGGTCTGCGCGGCCTCCACCGCCGTCCCGCCGGCACCGAAGAGCAGGTCCGCGTCCGAGGCGGTGGAGATTAGGATGCTGACGCCCTCGATCAATGGGCCGAGGGTGGCCGCGGCGTCCGCCGGGGTCCAGACCCTGGCCCGGTAGTTCACGTCGAAAGACACGAGCAGACCGCCGGTTCGGGCCTCGTGAAGGCACCGTGCGACCAGCTCCCGGCAGGACGGGCTGAGCCCCGGCGTGATGCCGCTGAGGTGGATGGCCTTCGCCGTACGCACGTACCCCCAGTCCACGTCGTCCGGGTTGATCGTGGCCATCGCCGATCCCACCCGATCGTAGATGATCCGGCCCGGCCGCGGCGCTCTGCCGATTTCGACGAAATACGTCCCGACCCGCTCTCCCTGCGTCCACAGCACCCGAGATACATCGACTCCCTGGGCGCGAATCTCGTTGCGAATCCGCCACCCCAACGGACCGTCGGTGAGGCGGGAGATCCAACCGGCGCTGGTCTTCAACCGGCTCAGGGTGACCGCCACGTTCGACTCCGCCCCGGCCACATGGACGAAGAAGTGCGGCGCCTGCTCCAGTGCCGTCCCGGCGGGCGCGGACAGACGCAGCATCGTCTCCCCCATCGTCACCACGTCAGGCACGCGCACGCCTCCCACGGTCGACCGCGGCCGCAAAAGCGCCGATCTCCTGCCGCAGCCACGCCGGATCGTTGGCCCGCGCGCCCAACAGGCTGCCCCCCACGCCCACGGCTGCTGCTCCGGCGGCAATGAACGTGCTCGTGTTGTCCACGGTAATCCCGCCGGTGGGAACCAGCGGGATCTGGCCCAGCGGGCCGCGCAGGTGCGTAAGATACTCCGCTCCAACCGTCGCGGCGGGGAACACCTTCACGAGCGCCGCGCCGCCGCGCCAGGCCTGCAGAATCTCGGTGGGCGTGAGCGCCCCGGCAATGAGCGGAACGCCCAGCCGTTGTGACGCAGCCGCCACGTCTCCATCCACGTGCGGTGTCACCAAGAATCTAGCGCCGGCCGCGACTGCCTGCTCCGCCTGTGCGGCGTCGAGCACCGTCCCCGCTCCGAGCACCAGCCGGTCCTGATAGACATCGCGCAGGTGCCGGATCGTCTCGATCGCGTCGGGCGTGTTCAGTGTCACCTCCACGACCCCCATCCCCTCGGCCAGCAGGACCGCAGCGGCCGCGGCCAGGTCGCGCAGGCCCACGCCGCGGGCGATGGGCACCACGCCCAGCCGGCGGATCGCGGCGACGGGATCCTCGCTCACAGACCCAGCGCCTGGGCATAGCGGCGATCCACCGACCGTGCCGCAACCGGGTTGCGCAGCACCCCAATGCCTTCCACTTCCACCTCCAGCACGTCGCCCGGGACGAACGGGCCGGCGGGCGGCGATGCGGACGTGACCAGATCCCCCGGCTCCAACGTCATGAACCCCGTCACGAAGGCGATCAACTCGGAGAAGGGCCGCCGCATCTGCGCCGTGCTGGACGAGGCTTCCACGGTCCCGTTGCGCCGCCGCACCATCCGCGCGTCCGCGATGGGCACGGCGTCAGCCGTCACGATCCACGGCCCGAGCGGCGCGAACGTGTCGCAGTTCTTCGCCCACTGCTGGTACTCTCGGGTCATCAGTTCGATGTCGTGAAGCACGATGTCGTTGAAGATCGTGTAGCCGAAGATCGCGCCGCCGACCTCGCGCTCAGGAATCTGCCGGATGCGCCGGCCGATCACGGCGGCGATCTCAAACTCGTGGAAGACCGACCCGTAGCCGTCGGGAATTTCCACGGTGGCGTCGGGGCCGACGATGGCCGAGGGGGCCTTCAGGAACAACTGCGGCACGGTCAGGTATTCCAGTCCGAGAATCTGCCGGTAGTCCTCGAAGTTCAGACCCATGCAGACGATCTTCGACGGATTTGGCAGGGGGGCGATCAGGCGAATGCCGGGCCGCGGGATGGCCACACGGCCCGGATCGACCCGGCTGAGAGCCTGGGTAATGTGCTGCGCGGTGCCTCCCGCCGCGAGAAAGCCGCGCAGATCGGATGCGGTAGGCAGGGCGGCGGCGGCGAGCAGTGACGGCAGCTCGACGACGTGGTCCTCTTCAATCACACCCCAGGTCTGGCGGTCATCGCGGACGAACGTACCGATCCGCATTCACACCCCCTGCCGTGCTCGGCGCGGCGCGGCCGTGGCCCAACGCCTCGGAAATCGCACGCGTACACGCGGTGATCAGGCTGACGTATTCTTTGAACTGGGCAGACTCCACGTCAACGCCCACCGCGGCAATACTGGCCGCGGCGACGACCTGCCCCGTGTGATCGATGATAGGGGCGGCGGCGCAGCGAATCAGCTCCTCGTGCTCCCCACCATCGATGGCGTGTCCCCGCTGCCGCACCAGGGCAAGATGGTTCCGGAGGACCTCCGGGGCCGTGATCGTGCGGCTGGTGTACCCGCGCAGGCCCCGGCGTTGGATGAATTGATCCAGGGCCCCGGCCGGCAAACCCGCCAGGAGCGCCTTGCCGAGCCCCGTACAGTGCGCGGGCGCCCGCCGGCCGACCTGGGAATGCATGCGTACCTGATGAATACTCTCGATCTTGTCGATATAGACGACGTCCCACTCATCCAAGATCGCCAGGTGCACCGTCTCCCCGCATGCCCGGTGAGCGTCCTCCAGATATGGGCGGGCCACGTGCTGCAGTTCCATGCTGTTGACGACAAGACTCCCCAGCTCAAACAGCGGCAGGCCCAGTCGGTACCGCCCGTGGGCCGGGTCCTGTGTGACAAACCCCGATTGCTCCAGCGTCGCCAGGAGGCGGTGCACCGTGCTTTTGTGGAGCTTTAGCGTTCGGGCGAGTTCAGTGACTCCGAGGACGGGTGTGGCCGGGGAGAATGCCTTGAGAATAGCGATCGCCCGTTCGACAGCGCGGATGCCGTAGTTGTTCGACCGCGGGGATGGCGGTGTCTTGTACACCGAGACAGCGTCCTGTACTTGGAAACTGAGGTGGGGTTCGGTGGTGCGATGACTGAATCCTTGCCGATCTGTTTCACGGTGCGGAAAGTTGACCAGTTAGACAAAGATGGCCTTCGGCAGGTACGCCGACACCACCCAGTTCGGAACGTCGACCACTTCGCTGATCCGCAGATCGACGGCCACGCTGCACAGCATGTAGGCCAGCTCCGGCGCCAGCCGGTACTCCCGGCCCAGATAGTCGATCATGTCGCGCACCGCGTCCTTTGCCGCTTGCATCAGGTCCGGGTCGATGCCGGTCGTGGCATAATAGCCGCGTTCGTCGACGTGCCGGGTCGGCGGGCCCGGCAGCGCAAACTGCGGCCGAGCCAGACCGGCCTGCTTGACCAGATTGAACCGCAATTGAATCGACATCGGCGACTCGATCGCCGTGCCGCACACCTCCCCGTCCCCCTGCGCCGCGTGCGTGTCGCCGACCGAGAACAACGCGCCGGGGACTTGGATCGGCAGCCACAACCGGGCGCCGCGGGTCAGATCGCGGATGTCCATGTTCCCGCCGACCTCGCGCGGGGGCACGATGGAATGCTGCCCCGGTTCCCCCGGCGCCACACCGATCGTCCCAGGAAACGGCCGGACGGGAAGCCGGATGCCGGGGGCAAACTCCACGCCCCCGGCCTCGTACGAGGAAATGCGCAGAAACGGGATGGGGAAATCCTCCGCCAGCAGGCCAAATCCCGGAATGATCGCGGTCCATCCCCAGCCGCTGGGTTCAAAGTCCAGGATCTCCACCGCCAGCGCATCTCCCGCTTCCGCCCCGTCGACGAACACCGGACCGGTCACCGGATTCACGCGCGCGAAGTCGAGCCGTCCCACGTCGTCGACCGTCGACGACCGGTTGAGCTGCCCCCCGCTCGCCTCCACCACCTCGAACGCCACCGCCTCCCCCGGCGCGATGCGCAGCACCGGCGCGTTGGCGTTGTTCCAGCCGAAGTGATGCCGGTCGCGGTGGATCGTGTGCTGGGTCACCTGCCCACCACCCGGACTTCGATGTAGTGCACCGGGATGTGGATCGGATCGACGAACAGGTTCGCCATCCCGCCGATGCGCGCGGTGTGCATCGTATACCGTTTCTCGTTGAAGATCGGGATCCACGGCGCGTCATCCATCACCCGGCGGTAGATCTCGCGGTACCTGGCGTCGCGGGCGGCGGCCTGATCCGGCCGCACCATCGCGTCGGCCTCCTCGACCATCTTCTCGACGGTCTTGTTGCAGTACCACGCCCAGTTCCAGGTGCCGGGGGCCAGCGCCGCGCAGGACAGGATCGGCCAGTAGAAATCGTTCGGATCGGGATAGTCCGCGATCCAGGCCATGCCGCCCGACCACACCAGCGGCGCCTGGCCTTTGGTGCCGCCCGCCTCGATCACCGTGCTTTGCGCCTGTGTCTTCAAGTCCACCTTGATCCCGACCGCGGCCAGATCTTGCTGGATGGCCTGTACGATCCGCGGGTTCGGGTCGGTGTTGTTCGCGTAGAGCGCCGTGGAAAAGCCGCTGGCATACCCGGCTTCGGCCAGCAGTTTCTTGGCCTGCGCAGGGTCGTATGGATACCCCTTGTATGCGGCGTCATAGCCCGGCATCAGCGGGGGCAGCACCTGATTGGCCACCGCGGCGCGGTTGTTGATGATGCGCACGATGCGTCGCTTGTCGATGGCCATGTTCACGGCGCGGCGCACCCGCACGTCGGTAAACGGCTTGACCTGGGTGTTGATCGTCACGTACCCGGTCTGGAGCTGATCTCCCACCGCGACGAGTTTGTTGAGGGTCGGATTGGCCATCACCTTGACGAAATCGGCCGGAGGGATCCCGTCCCCGAGGATATCGACCTCACCGCGCTGCAGCTTGAGGAACGCGACGTTCGGCTCCACCCCGACCTGGAACGTGATCTGGTCGAGGTACGGGCGGCCTTTGATGAAGTAATCGGGATTCCGCACCAGGACCAGGCGCTGGCCCAGCACCCATTCCTTTACCTTGAATGCCCCGGTGCCGACCGGGCGGTGACCGAAGTCGGCCTTCAACCGTTCGACCTCCTCCTTCGGCACCACGTGCGCAAAGTTCAGCGCCATGGTGTGCAGGAACGCGGCGTTGGGCTTGTCGAGGGTGAAGGAGATCGTATACGCGTCGATGACCTTCACGCCGGCGATCGTCTTGGCCTTGCCCTTGCTGAACGCCTCGGCGCCCTTGATGCCCGTGTAGAAGCCGGCGCCGGGGCTCTGCGTCTTCGGGTTCATCACCCGTTCCAGCGTGTAGCGGAAATCAGCCGCGACGACTTCCCGGCCGTTGTGGAACTTCACGCCGCGCCGGAGCTTGAACGTGTACGTCAGCCCGTCGGAAGAGATCGTGTACGACTCCGCTAGGTGCGGGACGAGCTTCGTCGTGCCCGGCTCGTAGTCCATCAGCCCGTCGGCGATGGACTTGATGATCGACCAGTTCTGCCAGTCATACCCGATGGCCGGATCCAGCGTGCTGATGTCGTCCTTGAACGTGACGACCATCGAGCCGCCGGCCGTCTGTCCCCAGGTCGGGGCGACCCATGGAACGCACAGCACCAGCACCAGCAACACCACCACCGCCACCCTCGCCCGCATACCCCACCTCCTCGACATAGGCACGGCGTTACCCGTACCGGATTTTCGGATCCAGCAGCGGATAGATCAGGTCGGCCATCAGGTTGCCCACCAAGATGGCCACCGCCGAAACGACGACGACCCCCATGATCACCGGAATGTCCACGATCTGAATTGCCTGCCAGGCCAGCTGCCCGATGCCCGGCCAGCTGAACACGGACTCCACCACGACCACGCCGCCCATGAAGGTCCCAAAATCCAGCCCGATCATCGAGACGACGGGCAGCAGCGCGTTGCGCACGGCGTGCTTGAAGACCACCCGCCACTCCGACGCGCCCTTGGCCCTCGCGGTGCGGACGTAATCCTGATGGATGACGTCGAGCATCGACGAGCGCATCATGCGCGCGTACCAGCCGCCGCCGGCGATCCCCAGGGTGACGGCGGGGAGGATGAGGTGCGTGATGGACCCGTAACCGCCCAGCGGGAAGATCGGCCAGCGGTAGGCCAGCGCGTAGAGCAGCAGCAAACCGACGACGAACTGCGGCGCGGATACGCCGAGGAAGGCGCCCATCATCACGGAGCGGTCCAGCGTGCTGCTCCGCCGCACGGCGGCCAGCGTCCCCGACGGCAGGCCGATCAGCAGCTCGAAGAAAATCCCGCCCAGCATCAGCCAGAAGGTCGCCAGCAGGCGCGAGCCCACCAGCGCGGAGACTTCCACCTTCTGCGCATAGGACCGGCCGAGATCGCCGTGCGCCAGGCGCTCTACGTACCGCACGTACTGCACCGGCAGCGGCTGGTCGAGTCCCAGTTCCGTCCGGATCCGTGCGACGGTGTCCACCGTGGCGCTGCGGCCGGCGATCATCCGCGCCGGATCGGCCGGCAGCGCGTACAGCAGCACGAACGTGATCAGGGTGATACCCAGCAGGATGAACACCGACTGCACCAGGCGCCGCAGGAGATAGCCGCTCACGACCGGCCCCGCAGCGTGGGATCCAGCGCGTCCCGCAGGGCATCGCCCACCAGGTTGAACGACAGCGACGTGAGCAGAATCGCCACACCGGGAAACGCCACCAGCCACGGCGCTTCGAGGAAGTAGGACTGGCTTTCGCTGATCGTCCCGCCCCAGCTGGGCGTCGGCGGCCGCACCCCGACACCCAGGAACGAGAGCGCGGCCTCGAACATCACGGTCGTCGAGATGCCGAGCGTCCCCCACACCAACAGGGTGGGCAGCAGGTGCGGGAACAGGTGGCGCCAGAAGAGCCGCGGCGTCGACACGCCGACCGCGCGCGCGGCATCGATGAACTCCCGCTGAGAGATGCTGAGCACCTGACTGTACACCACCCGCGCGATCCACACCCAGTTCACCAGCGCGATGACCAGGGCGACGATCCACAGACTCGGGCGCAGGATGGCCGCCAGCGCGATAGCGAGGATCAACGCCGGAAACGCCATCATCATGTCGGTCAGCCGCATGAACGCGGTGCCGACCCAGCCTTTGAAGTAGCCGGCGATGCTGCCGAACAGCGTGCCGATGGACAGCGCCGCGGCGTTGGCCATCACGCCGATCAACAGCGACACCCGCGCGCCGTAGATCAACCGGGAGAGCAGGTCCCGGCCGAGCAGATCCGTGCCCAGCCAGAACCGGGCATCGGGGGGCAGGGGGCGGCCGTCGGGAGACAGCCCGTCTGAGAACTGTTGCGACGGACTGTACGGGACGACCCAGGGGGCCAGGAGCGCAAGCAGAACCACCAGTCCTATCACGAGCAGGCCAAAGACCGCGGAAGGATTGCGGCGCACCCGCCGCCAGAGGGAGGGCGCGGGTTTGGCCGCGCGGCGCAGGGATCTTTTGCCGGCGACGGCCTCCTCCGTCCGGGTGGAAGCATTCAGCAGCGGTACGGCCTCGGAATGCGTGTAAAAAGGTTCTACTTACACGCATCGACCCGCCGTCCCTTTGCAGGGATGGGGAGCCAGGGAGATCGATCCCTTTCTACCGAACCGATTGAGAACGATGCGGACAGGCACGTACGTTCACCCGCCGCGACCTTCTCCGTGCCACGCTCAGCCTACAGCCTGCGGGTGGAACGAGATGAACGCGCTCGCCGTCCTGGTAGTCTGCATCATGCTCGTCGGCGTCGCGGCCCCGGATCTCAGCGTCGGAACGCCCGCGCCGCCGTTCGATCTGAAGGATCAATTCGACCACGCCTGGAGACTCGCCGACCTCAAAGGAAGGGTCGTCGTCCTGATGGCCGCCGACCAGCACTCGGGTCAACAGATGCGACCGTGGGGCGATAACCTGTCTCCGGCTTATGGAGGCAAGATCCAGCTCCTCGGCCTGCTCGATCTCCATACGTACCCCCGATTCCTCCGGGGAGTCGTCGCGGCGACGATCCGAAGCGAGACCGACAAACCGATGATGCTGGATTTTGAAGGCGCCATCGGGAGCGCGTACGAAGTCTCCAGCCGCTATCCGGTCGTCGTGGTGATCGACCGCCAGGGCATCGTGCGGGGAGTCTACAAGACCACGTTCACGAAAGACGCATTCGCCGCCGCGCGAGAGGCGATCGATATGGCCGTGAAAGCGGAATGACGAGCGCGCCGCGGAGGCGGCGAGTCGAATGGGAGCGCCGCACCTCGATTGTCGCCACGCTCGGTCCCGCGACCAGCAGCCCCGATCGCATACGCGGTTTGATCGACGCCGGGGTCGACGTGATGCGTCTCAACTTCGCCCACGGCACGCCGGACGCGCATGCCCGCGTCTACGCGCTCGTGCGTGCAGCTGAAGCAGCGGCGGGCCGCTCGGTGGCGGTGATGCAGGATCTGGCCGGGCCCAAGGTGCGCGTGGGGGAGCTGCCGGAGGGGGGAATCGAGCTCCACGAAGGCGAGCCGCTGCACATCACCGCCGGCCGGCGAACCGGCCGGGGAAGCACCATCACGACCTCCTACCCGGACCTGGCGCACGACGTGCACAAAGGGGACCGGATGCTGCTCGACGACGGCACGCTGGAACTGATGGTCGAGGACAGCCGTGGCGGTGCGATCAGAACGCGGGTTATCCGCGGCGGGACGCTGGCCGCGCACAAAGGGATCAACCTGCCCGGAGTCGCGCTGAGGGTTCCCATCCTCACGGAAAAGGATCTCGCCGACCTGGCATTCGGCCTCGCCCTGGGCGTGGACTACATCGCGCTGAGCTTCGTGCAGCGCCCCCAAGACATCCAGCTCGGACGCCGCGCCCTCGAACGCCGGCACGCCGCGATCCCGATCATTGCCAAACTGGAAAAAGCCGGTGCGATTGAGGCGCTCGATCAGATCCTGCAGGAGGCGGACGGGGTGATGGTGGCGCGGGGAGACCTGGGCGTGGAGGTGGCCCCGGAGATGGTCCCCGTCCTGCAGAAGACCATCATCCACAAAGCCAACGAAACCGGCATTCCGGTGATCACCGCAACCCAGATGCTGGAGTCGATGGTGCACAGCCCCCGGCCCACGCGGGCCGAAACCTCGGACGTCGCGAACGCGATCCTCGACGGCACCGACGCCCTGATGCTCAGCGCGGAGACCGCGATCGGCGAGTACCCGATCGAAGCCGTGCAGATGATGGATCGCATCGCGCGCGTGGTGGAGTCCTCAGAACCGTCCATCTTCCGCAGCCAGACGAAGTCGCGCACCGGCACGGCCGAATCGGTCGCCCGCGCCGCCTGCACGCTGGCCCGGGAGTTGAAGGTCCGCGCGATCGTGGTCGTTACCCGGACGGGGCGCACGGCCGAACTCCTCAGCAAGAACCGGCCCAGCGTCCCGATGATCGCCTTCACCGAGCAGGATGCGACGGCGCGGCGGCTGGCGTTGTGGTGGGGCATCCGGTGCTACGCGACGACATTCCGCGACGACACCGATCAGATGATCACGCACATCGAGCGCGAGGTGCTGAGCCGCGGCCTGGCCGCCGCCGGTGAGGCCGTCGTCCTGGTCGGCTCGACGCCGCTGATCGTGCGCGGCCGCACAAACTTTCTCAAGGTGCACCGGCTGAAAAAAGAATAGGTGTCCGGTGTCAGGTACGGTCAGAAGGAAACGACTCAGGGTACTCGAACAACGCGGCAAATTCAGCCCTTCGGCGGGGCTCAGGGCGAGCCCACGGAGCGCGGGCGATGAACGAGCGGCTCTGGGAGATTTATGAGCAGCTCTGCCAGGTCGAAGGCGTGGGCCTGAGCGAGTTCGTCACCCGTTTGAAATCGGGGGAGTTCGGTGAGTTTCCGCAAGGCGACATCGTGGGCCTCCTGCGGGAGATCGAAGCCAACATGTTGCAGAACATCCAGATGAAAGCGACCGAACACCGGACCTACGCCGAGATGGCGGAGACGATCTCTGAAGAAACGCAGAAAATGTTCGAAGACCTCGTCGAGGAAGTCACCCGGTCCTAGATCGCGAACCGTCCATCCTTGTAAATGACCTCACCATCCGCGGTGACCTCAGTTCCGTTCCGCAGGTCGCAGATCATGTCCCAGTGCAGACCGGACTCGTTCTTGGATCCGGTTTCTGGATAGCCGGCGCCCAGGGCCATGTGCAGCGAGCCGCCGATTTTCTCGTCGAACAAGATGTTCCGCGTGAAGCGCTGAATGTCGTAGTTGGTGCCGAAGGCGAACTCCCCCAGATAGCGGGCGCCGGGATCGATGTCCAGCATCGCGTGCAGGAAGTCCTCCCCCTTCTCGGCCCGCGCCGACGCGACCCGTCCATCTTCGAAGGTGAGCTCCACGCCGTCCACCTCGCGCCCGGAGTAGATCGCCGGGAACGAGAAGCGCACCCGGCCGTTCACGGAGTTTTCGACCGGCCCGGTGAAGACCTCGCCGTCGGGGAAGTTCTTCTCGCCCGCCGCGTTGATCCACGTGCGCCCGCGCACCGAGAGCCGCAGGTCGATGTTCGGGCCGCGGATCTCCAGGGTGTCTTTGGTGCCCAGGAACGACACGATACGGTCCTGCACGCGCCGTACGTCCTGCCATGCCGCGACGGGGTCCTCGCGATCCAGCAGGCCCGCGGTGTACACGAAGTTCTCGTAGTCCGACAGCGACATGTCGGCGTCCTGCGCCTCTGAATTGGTCGGGTACTGGGTCCCCACCCAACGCAGCTCATCGCGCGCGGCGCGTTCCAGGAAGCGCTTCTGCAGGGACGAGGTGGCTTCACGGCGCAGCGACAACTTCCGCGGGTCGACGCCGGTGAGATTGCGGGTGTTCCAGTGCGCCCAGATCCCCAGAGTGGCGTCGAGGCGTTCCACTTCCAGTTCATCGAGCGGGCTGAGGAACTTGAGCTGGTCATCCGAGGCGCCGCGATAGTACAGCTCGTCGATGCCCTCGATTGACGCCTTGACGTAGGGGTGGGCCCCGGCCGCCAGCGCTTCGGCATACGCGGCCTGCATCAACGGCGCCGCCAGCGCCGGCCCGGAAATGCGGAACAGGTCGTTGGGCCGCACCTGCAGCGAGTAGTGCACCAGGACGCGGGCCAGTTTGACCACGCGGGGATCAGGCATGGAGACATCCTCCAAACGCACAGCGTGTGCAGAGAGGTTTCTGTAACCTGCGCACGCGCTCCTGTAGGGGGTCGCGCGTCGCCGTCGTATAGTAGAAAGGCCATTCGGGGCAGGCGAGGAGGAACCCGCGTATGACGCTGATTCTGGTCGGCATCGTTGTCCTCGTGGCGCTCTATGCCATCTTCACGTACAACCGGCTGATCGTGCTGCGCAACCGCATCCAGAACGCCTGGGCGCAGGTCGACGTGCAGCTGCGCCGCCGCTACGACCTGATTCCCAACCTGGTGGAGACCGTAAAAGGCTACGCGTCCCACGAGCGCGAGGTCTTCGAGAAGGTGACCGAAGCGCGGGCGAAAGCGATCGCGGCGGGCACGGTAGCGGAACAGGGCCAGGCCGAGAACATGCTCACCCAGGCCCTGCGCTCGCTGTTTGCGGTGGCCGAAGCCTACCCGCAGCTGCGCGCCAGCGAGAACTTCGCCAAGCTGCAGGAAGACCTGACGGACACCGAGAGCAAGATTGCGTTCTCGCGGCAGTTCTACAACGACAGCGTGCTGATGTATGACAACCTGCGGCAGGCGTTTCCGGCCAGCATCATCGCCAACATGGGCGGGTTTGGACCGCGGCAGTATTTCGAAGCGGAGACCGCGTCGCGGGAACCGGTCAAGGTGCAGTTCTAGCGATCGTCACCGCCACCTGACGCAGGACTCGTAGCGCCGCCTGCAGCATCACCAGCTGCGGGCCGAAGAATCCCTGCACGGTGTCGGAGAACGAGTCGGCGAGGATCACCTTCCGGCTCGGCGCTTCGATGACGCGGACCTCGATCATCGCGTCCCCCATCAGGTACCGGAACTGCGGACTGTCGGAGCCCGGCCGCTCGATGGTGATCCAATCGGTGTCAAGATGCATCCACCGGCCGGTCACGATCCAGTCCGCCCCCACCGCGGCGGCGATCTCCATGAGTTTGGTGGTGTTGAAGATCTCCCGGGTGCCGAAGCCCCGCGCGGCCATCGCGGCGCGCACGGTCTCGACCGGGACGACCCGCAGCCGTCCCGCTGAGGCCGATGCCAGTTCTCTCGACAACTCGGCGCTCAGCCGCGGGGCGCCGATCATCGCACCGTCTGAGGTCTCGTCCACAAAATCAATGACGGCCACCGTGTGCACGGTCTGGCCGGCCGCGGGCGCAACCGGCGCGGCCAGAATGGCGATCGCGAGGAACATCCACAGGTATTTCATGGTCTGATCGTACTACGGCCCTGTAACAAAGTTGTTCCCATTCGACTCGCCCGCTACGCGGGCTCGCTCATGGCCTTCGGCCCAAAAACAGATCCAGGCCCGATGTCGAGCGGGCCTGGATCACGATCGGCCGGGTATTGGGATCAGGCGCGGCCGAACGCGGCCTTCACTTCCGCCCGGTAGAGATAGTAGATGATCACGGCATTGATGATGATGGCGAACAGGTTCCGCCTCCAGTCGAAGATATCGATCACGATCGTGACAATGGCCACGATCACCAGCCACATCCACGCCCAGGGCTGGAGATTCCATGCCCCCCACGCGACGTAGAGCCCGACAAGCCCAAGGGCCACCAGCACGAGTCCGCCAAACACGCCCATCGACGCCAGGAGCCCACTCCCGGCGAATCCTCCGATGGCGCCGATTCCCATGAGCGTCAACCCGCCGAGAATGGCAAAGATGCCGCCGATGGCTTCGAGGATCGCCAGGATGGTGATCCCCGTGGGCCGCTGCTTCGGTGTTGTCATCATCAGGCTTATGCTCCCTTCGCTGAATGAATGGAATCGATGTCGGGTGGCTATTCGGGGCCGGGACGGATGCTCCCTGCGCCGACGGACGATCTGCCGGACGGTATGGAGGATTCCAGGTGGACCAATCAGAACAGACTGGCGCCGATGCCCTCGTCCTACCAATCATTCTGGGACGATACGGGAGAACGGTTTCCCTCGATGAAGGGGGCCGCCTCCACACGCTACTATCGTGAGTGCGAGCAGTTGCTCATGGCGACATTCTTCCCTCCGCTGGCGGGCCGCCTGCTCTTGAAGACCGACCTCTGGGACGAGGCCAAGAACACGGAAATCCTGTGCTGGGCGGCTGAGCGCGGCGCGCGCGCGCTGGGGATCGATATCGCCTACCCGACGGTCCACGCGGCCAAGGCCGCCTTCGACGGCCGGCCGCTGTGGTGCGCGGCCGCGGACGTCCGGCACCTCCCGTTCAGCGACAGCAGCGTCGATCTGATCTACTCCATGGGGACCATCGAGCACTTTCCGGAGTACACGCTGGCTCTGCACGAGCTGTTCCGGGTCCTGCGGCCCGGCGGCACCGCGATCATCGGCGTCCCCAACAAGTTGGACCCGTTCCTGCGTCCTGCGTTCGTCTACGTGTTGAATCGATTCGGCTGGTACCCATACGGCATGGAGAAGTCATTCACCCCGGGAGAACTGCGGCGGCTGCTCACCTCGGTCGGGTTTCTTCCGACCGGACGCAGCGGTGTGCTGTTCATGCCGGGATGGCTGCGGGTGCTTGATCTCTATCTGCACTTCAAACGGCCGGCGTCCACGTCCGCCACCGCGGCGTTGGTCCGGTCCTTTGCCTGGCTCTACCGCCGCTACCCGGCGCTGCGAAAGCACGGATACCTGCTCGCCATGGCCGCGGTGAAACCCGGGCCCTAAGCCGCCCCCACCGCATGGCGCCACGACTGTCGGTCATCATGCCGGTCTACAACGAGCGTGCCTTCGTCGCCGACGCGCTGGCGCGCGTGCGCGCGGCGGAGCCCGCGGACAAAGAGATCATCGTACTCGACGACGGCTCCACCGATGGGACCCGCGAATACCTCACGGCGCAGACCGCCGCCGGCATCGCTGGTATGAAAGTGTACCTGCTCGACGGTAACAAAGGCAAAGGCGCCGTCCTGCGCTACGGTTTCCGTGAGGCGGGCGGGGAGGCGGCGATCATCCAGGATGCTGATCTCGAGTATGCTCCCTCGGATTACCTCGCACTCCTGGCCCCCATCGAACGAGGGACCGCCGACGTGGTGTTTGGAAACCGCTTCGCGCACGGACGCGGGGCGATGCGGTGGCCGCACTACCTCGGCAACCGCATCACGACCGCCGCGGTCAATCTGGTGTCGGGGCGGCGGGTGACCGATGCCTGGGTCGGCTACAAGGTCTTCCGCCGCGCCGTCTATACGACGCTCGATCTGCGCGAGGACGGATTCAGCGTCGAGTTGGAGATCACCATGAAGCTGGCGCGGCTGCGCCGGCGGATTGCCGAGGTCCCGATCGCCTACACGCCCCGCACACGGCGCGACGGCAAGAAAATCGGCTGGCACGATGCCGCGCGCGGCCTCTGGACGGTCCTCAAATACTCGCGGGACGGCGCTGCGTCAACCCCGGCTCCCCCCGCGCGGGTCCCGTCCGCACTGGTGATGACCGGCCTGCTCTGGCTGTTGATCGTCAACGCGGCGTACCTGGCGCTGTTTCTCGCCGAGCGCGTGCCGGCTGTGGCCAGGCACCTGCTGCTACCGTGATCGACATCGCGGCCCTGCTGCTGATTTCGGCCATCGCCTACGGCGTGGGGAAGCAGGTGCTGGCGCATCTGGGCACGTCGCCACAGGAGCGGGTCGCGGAATTCGCGTTCGCGATCGCGCTTGGTTTGGGCGTCTTGGCCTACGCCGTGCTGGCGCTGGGCCTCGCCGGCGGGCTCTATCCGGCGGCCGCGGCGCTGGTGCTCCTTGCCGCGGCGCTGTGGGGATACTGGCCGCGCGCGCCGATGCCTCCGGCGCCGCGGCGTCCCATGGCGGCACCGGACCGCGACGTGTGGGTCTGGGTGGTCGCGATCATCGTGGTCGTCGCCGCGCTGGCCAACTTCACCGCCGCCTACGCCCCGCCGACGGGGGACGATGCGCTCAGTTACCACCTCGCCGCCCCGAAGATCTGGCTGCATGACCACCGCATGACACCGCTGCCCTGGCGCTGGGCCACGTACGGGCCGATGAACGTCGAGATGCTGTCCCTGCTGGGCATGCTGCTGCACCTGGGGCGCCTCCCATCGCTGTTCCTCTGGCTGTTCGGAGTCATCACGGTCCTGGGATTCTGGGGTCTGTTCGGCGGCCGGCGCCGGCCGTTCATCCCGCTCGTCGCCGGAGCCATCCTCTACGTCGGGTATCTCGTGGCCAAGATGTCGTCGGCCGGACAGATCGACCTGGGACTGGCGTGCTATGCGCTGCTGGCGACGGCGGCCTTCCTGACCTTCCTGCGCACGGGGGAGGAGCGGTGGGTCGTCCTATCCGGGATCTGCGCGGGTCTGGCGGCGGGCACGAAATACACCGGGGCGGTCATCGTCGTGCTGCTGATCGCCGCCGTGTACCTCGTGGCCGCAATCAGGGGTCGCGGGGCCTGGCGGGCCGTGGTGCAGTTTGCCCTTCCGGCGGTGGTCCTGGCGGCCCCCTGGTACCTGCGCAGCCTGATCGAGACCGGCGATCCGGTGTACCCCTTCTTCACCGCGCTGCGTGAAGCCGGCCCCTTCCGTACGCAGTTGCTGGGCCTCTCCGAACGCTACCGTCCCGGGTGGAGTCTGCGTGAGCTGGCGTTCACGGGCGGCCGCCTGCTGCGGGACATCGGCCCTGTGTATGGAGGTTTTCTGCCGGCCTCGGTGCTGGCGTGGCGGGCGCCGCGGAGCTGGGTGATGTGGGCATTGATCGCCGGGTTCGGCACGATCTGGCTGCTCACCGCGGCCAATCCGCGCTTCCTGCTGCCCGTCCTGCCCCTGGCGGCCGCGATGGCGGCCCTCGGTTTCGACTTCTTCCAGCAGGCAAGCCCCCGGGCCCGCCGGGTTGCGCGGACCGCGCTGCTGGTGGGGCTGATCGCCGGCGCGGTGGTGACGGTCCGGATGGACACGCCGTTTGTCCCGGTCGCGTACGGCTGGGAGACCTCCGATCAGTTCCTGCGGCGCACGCTGGAATTCTATCCGGACATCGCCTGGATGAACGAGCACCTGCCGGAGGGGGCCCGGGTGCTGTTCTTCCCCCGCGGCGGCTTCTATCTGGACCGCACCTACGTGGGCATCGGCACGACGACGCAGACCGGTGACTTCGCAACCTGGATGCGCGCCCGCGGGGTCACCCACGTCTATTGTTTCGCCGACCACTGCGGACGCGTCGAGCGCAGCGGCGTACCCTACACCGTCCTCCACACCGGGGAAGTCAGCATTGAACTGCGGCGCGAGGACGATGAGCCGACGCGGGTCCGCACCGCCGTCCTGGAGCTCAGGACCGGGCCATGATCTCCATCGACGACGCGCGGGCAGGGCTGGGGCTGCTGTGGAACCTGCCATCCTTCATGCGCACGCCGCTGCAACCCGCCCAGGCCCGGCAGATCCTGGACGAGAGATTGGAACACCGCGAAGGAGACTTTCTCGATCTCGCCCGCCGGACGATCTTCGAACGGCAACAGAGCCCCTACCGCCCGCTGTTCACCAACGCGGGCTGCACGTATCAAGATCTGGTCACGCTGGTCGAGCGGGAAGGTCTGGACAGCGCCCTCCGCACGCTGTGCGCCGCGGGGATCTACCTGACCGTTGAGGAGTTCAAGGGACGCCGGCCGATCGTGCGGGGCAGCTTCAGCATGACGGCAGATCCGGCGCAGTTCGGCAATCCCCTGATCATGGTGCATATTCCCACCCAGACCAGTGGGAGTCGCGGGAAGAGAACCATCGCCGGCACGAGCCTGGCGCATCTCCGGGACCAGGCGGTTGGCTTGTGCCTGTTCCTCCAGGCTCGCGGGCCGGCCCACCGGGTGCACGGGCACTGCGGGGTCCCGGGCGGGTCGGCCCTCCATGGGCTGTTGCGGAATTACTATGCGGGGTTGCCGCTTGGCGCATGGTTTTCCCATGTGGACCCGGCATCACCGGATCTCCATCCCCGCTACCGATGGAGCATCCGCATCGTGCGGTTGGGCGCCGCCCTCGCCCGCCGGCCGTTTCCCCAACCTCGCTATGTCCGGCCCGATGATCCGGATCCGATCCTCGCGTGGATGGTCGCCGTGCGCCGGGAAGGCCTGGTGCCGCACTTTCGAAGCACACCCAGCACCGCCGTCCTCGTCTGCCAGGCGGCGTTGGCTTCCGGGATCGACATCAGCGGGACGGAGTTCATGCCCGGCGGCGAACCGCTGACGCCGGCGCGGATGCAGGTGATTGCTCGAGCCGGGGTCAAGACGGCGGCGCTGTACGCGAGCGTCGAGTCGGGTCACATCGGATATGGGTGCCTTGCCCCCACGGCGTCTGACGACGTCCATGTGCTGAGCGACCTCCAGGCGGTCATTCAACCGGGACCATCCTCTCTTGATCCTGGACTCCCCGCAGATGCCGTACTGCTCACCTCGCTGCGGCCCAGCGCTCCATTCATTCTGCTGAACGTTTCCTCCGGTGATCAGGGCCGTCTCGAACGGCGATCATGCGGCTGTCCGGTTGAGGCGGTGGGGTGGACGGCGCACCTGCATACGATTCGCAGTTACGGCAAACTCACGACCGCGGGCATGACGTTCCTTGACGCCGACCTCACCAGAGTCTTGGAGGAGGTCCTGCCGGCCCGGTTCGGGGGCGGGCCGACCCACTACCAGTTGGTGGAGGACGAACAGGCCGATGGTCATGCCACACTGCGCCTCCTCGTCCACCCGGCGGTGGTGGGTCCTCTCGATCCCGATGCCGTGGCCGACGCCTTCTTCACTGCGATCGGATCGACGCCCGGCGCCGCGAAGGTCATGGAATTGTTCTGGCGGGATGCCGGGGTGCTGCGTGTGGAGCGGCAGGTGCCGCTGGCGACGGCAACGGGGAAGATTCAGCATCTGCACCAGCACCGGAAGACCACGGAACGTTAGAGGTGGTGGGCGGTGCAGGATTTGAACCTCCGACCGTCGCTCGGCGCGATCCCCAGGTGCCTATAGCACCTGGGGCCCTCAGCGGACACCGTATCGCGCCGTCGCTCCTCAGTGGGACGCTGTCCCCCTGATCGCTCGCCCGGCAGTGTAGCCGGTTTCCATGAGGATTAGAGTTTGGCTCGCTGCCCCCTACTGCGCGGGAGAGTTCTCCCCCGCACCCCCTTGAGGTCGCAGGTTCTTTCTTCATATCACCAAAGTGGGAAGGGGCCAAGACCAAATCGCCCCTTCCCACTTTGGTGGGCGGTGCAGGATTTGAACCTGCGACCTCATGCGTGTGAAGCATGCGCTCTAACCGCTGAGCTAACCGCCCGCGTACAAAGATTATAGGCCGTAAGCAGTGAATCGTGAATAGTGAACCGGTCTCCCTGCGATGGCTCCTCAACTGGAACGTCTCAACACAGAGATCGTCTCTTGCCGGTTATGCCCACGGCTGGTGCAGCACCGCGAGGCCGTCGCCCGCACGAAGAAACGCGAGTTCCGGGACTGGGACTACTGGGGACGGCCGCTTCCCGGGTTCGGCGATCCCCACGCCCGCCTGCTGATCGTCGGCCTGGCGCCGGCGGCCCACGGGGGAAACCGCACCGGCCGGATGTTCACCGGAGACAGTTCCGGGCACTGGCTGATGCGGGCGCTGCATCGGGCGGGATTTGCTTCTCAACCGAGCAGCGATCACCGTGGCGACGGGCTCACGCTCACCGACGCCTACATCACCGCTGCGGTGCGGTGCGCCCCGCCGGAGAACACGCCGACTCCGCAAGAGATCGCGACCTGCGGCCGATACCTGGCTCGGGAATTTGCCCTGCTGCCGCGGGTCGAGGTCGTGGTCGCCTTGGGCCGGATCGCCTTCCGGGGGGTCCTCGTTCTGGCGCGCACGCACGGGCTGGCCGTGTCCAAACCGCTGCCGACGTTTGCGCACGGCGCGCGGTACGTCCTGGCCGGCGCTGACGACCGCGGAGTACTGCTACTGGCATCCTACCACCCCAGCCGGCAGAACACGCAGACGGGCAGGCTCACCCGGCCAATGCTGGAGCGCATCTTCCGGCATGCCAGACAAGCGCTCCGTGAGTAGCCGGTGGCGTGGGGGACTGATCGCCGGGTTTGCCCTCCTGATTGCCGTCCGTCTGCTGATCGCCTGGCAGCTCCCCATCACCGATGATGAGGCGTACTACTGGATTTGGTCGCAGCACCTCAGTTGGGGATATCCGGATCACCCGCCCATGATCGCGCTCCTGATCCGGATCAGCACGGCGGCATTCGGCGACCAGCCTCCAAGCATCCGGTTCGGAGCCCTGACCTTGACCGTCGCTACCGGCGCCATCGTCTACGCGTTGGGCAAAGACATGTTCGGTCCGAAAATCG
Organism: bacterium; assembly: GCA_036505015.1. Lineage (GTDB taxonomy): Bacteria > Sysuimicrobiota > Sysuimicrobiia > Sysuimicrobiales > Kaftiobacteriaceae > DASXUC01. The sequence continues at coordinate 30,338 of DASXUC010000007.1, forward strand.
CAGTGGTGGCGGCGCTGACGTCTCAACTGCTGCCGATGGTCGCGACCGGAGGCGCCGTCGCGGTGCCCGATGCCCCGTTCATCTTCTTCTGGATGCTGACGATCTGCCTGTTCTGGCGGGCACGTTCGACGGGGGCTGCTTTCTACTGGTACGCGGCGGGTGCCGCGCTGGGACTGACGATGATGAGCAAGCTCTTCGGGGTACTCCTCGCGCTGGGCCTCGCCGGCTACGTGATGGCGACTCCTGCCGAGCGGAAGTGGCTGGCCCGGCCGCACACCTACGGCGCGATCGTGATTGCGATGGCGATCGTCGCGCCCCTGACCTGGTGGAACTTCACGCAGGGATGGCCGTCGTTGGCCAAGATCGCCCATCAGGATTTCTGGATCCGGATCGGTCCATGGTGGTACAAGACGGTCGCCTATGCGGCCGCCCAGTTCGCCTACTACGGTCCGGTGAGCGCACCGCTGCTGTTCGCTGCGCTGAGGGCCTCCGTGCAGCGCCGGCAGATCGAGGATTGGCGCTTCGCGCTCCTGGCGTGGACCGCGCTACCCATTTTCGTCCTCCCGTTTGCCCTGAGCCCAGGTGGCGTACCCAAACCCCACTGGCCAGCGCCGGCATATCTTCTGGCCAGCATTGCAGCCGCGGCATTGTGGCTGGAGCACGGCCGACCGCTGATGCGAACAGTGCTCGTCGCAGCATTTGGCGTAAACGTGCTTATCGTCGCGATCATCCTGATGCAGCCATGGATTGCCCCGGCCGCGTTTGACCAGCTGCGGGGGTGGGAGCAAGTCACCGCCCAGGCCGAAGCGATTGCGGCAACGCTTCCACCGCGGCCCGGGGTGTTCATCTTCTCGGGAGGGTATCAAACGGCCAGCCAACTCACCTACCGCCTGAGGGGCCGCTATCCGGTGACGGCGGGATCCACGGATACGGCGCTGGCGCGCATCGTGCCGCTGCGGCAGTTCATCGGGTGGAATGCCGTGTATCTTGATGACGACCGCGAGCCGACGAGGATTCCCCTCGACCGGATGTTCCGCATCCTTGAACCACTTCCACGGATCAAGGTAAACATCGATGGGCGTGTGCCCCGGCGTTACGTCGTGTTCCGAGGCATCGACTTCCGCGGGCACCAGCGGCGCTGATACCGTACCAGCACCACCTCGAGCAGTGGGCCAGTTTGAACCGTTGCTCGTTTTCTGCCGGGCTGGTGAAGGGCCGCTCCGCTCCCTGGGGCGGCTCACCTGCTCACCCCAGAAATTCGCTGCGCAAATTTCCGGGGACCCCGAGGCCTTAGCGTAGCGCTCGGGCTCGCCCAGCCACCATCGGCTGGGCTCACCCGGCCTGCACAACGGCCGGGCACGCTGCTCCGGGCCTCCCCCGCACTACCGCGCGAGAGATCCTGCGCTGTGCTCCCTGCGTGACGCTGCATGCGGGGCCCCCCTGCGCGACGCGGCCCTCGCCC
>DASXUC010000008.1:0-40020 GCA_036505015.1 bacterium
GTTCAGCGGGATCGCAAAGACGCTGCCTTCCTGCCACTCGAATGTCCGGCGCGCGCCTGAACCGTTCCAAACTTCGCACGACCCGCGGCCTCCGACGACGAAAAAGACTTCTTCATATAAGTGCTGGTCCACGGCGGTGGACTTGCCGCCGGAAATCTCGAGGACGAATGCGCTGTCGGTGTCTTCGGCGCCGGTGAGCTGGATGTAGGCGCCTCTAGCGTCGAGGCGAGGCCAGGGGACGACATCCACCGTCTTGAGGTCGTCGACGGCCAGCCCTGTCACGACAGGGATCTGCTCGCTCTCCAGAAAGCGGCGGAAGGCGGTGCGGCCCCATTCCTCTGGAAGGCGGGTCGGTTGCTTGTCTTCCATTGCGGCCTCCGACGGCGACTGTGAATCAAGTATAGTACGAGATTGCTTCGCTTCGCTCGCAATGACTGCCGACGGCCGCAGGAACGCGGTATGACAGATGGAAGGAGGTTCGAAATACCCCCAACTGAGCAGTCGGAGGTGGCATCCAGATGCGAGCAGTCGTAGTTCTCCTGCTGATCGCGTTAGTCGCCGTACTCCCCGCGCAGGCCCAGCAGCCAATCAATCTCCAGGGCAAGACGGTCACGATCATCGTCGGCTACCCGACCGGGGGCGGCTACGACCGCATGGCGCGCATCATCGCCCGCCACCTGCCGCGGTTCCTTCAAGGGAGCCCCACGGTTATTGTGCAGAACATGCCCGGGGCCAACAGCATCATCGCCGCCAACTTCCTGTACACGAGCGCGCCCAAAGACGGTCTGACCATCGGCGCGTTCAACCGCAACCTCGTGCTCGGCCAGCTGGTGAAGGTCGAAGGCATCCGATTCGACATGAGCAAGTTCGCTTGGATCGGCAGTCCGTCGGCCGAGACGACGATCCTGGCGATCCGCTCCGACATGCCGTTCCGCACCGTCGCCGACCTCCAGCGAGCGAATCCCGCGATCATCGTCGGTGCGACCGGTCCCGGTGCCAGCACGTACGACTTCCCGCTGCTGCTGAAGGCGCTGCTGAAGTTCAACCTACGGATTATCAGCGGCTACCCGTCGAGCTCCGACATCATGCTGGCGGTGGAACGCAAGGAAGTCGATGGGCGGGCAGGGTCGTACTCGTCGATCAAGCCGTTTATCGACCGGGGTTTGGTCCGCGCCGTCATCCGGACGCGCGCATCGGTGCCGGCCATCGCCTCACTGCCGGTGGACGAGAATCTGGCAGGGGACGCCACCGCCAAGGCGGTCATGGCGCTGCGCTCGATCCCGGAGATTATCGGCCGGCCGTATGTGGCGCCTCCGGGCACGCCGGCGGCCTACGTGCAGATGTACAACGACGCCTTCGCGAAGATGTGCGCCGACAAGGATTTCCTCGCCGAGGCGACGCCGCAGGGGTTCGACATCGACTACACCAACGGCGCCGAATCGCTGAAGATCGTCAATGAGGTGCTCAACGCATCGCCAAGCGTGGTGAGGGTATTCGCGCAGTTCTTCAGGTTTGAGTGAACAAGACCAGCCCCTCACCCTTACCCTCTCCCCCGTTCGGGGGAGAGGGCTAACTCGGGGGCTCGTTTAGTAGCTGATGCTTGAAGCGCTGTGGCTGGGCCTGACTGAGGTCCTCCAGTGGCACCCGCTGGGCTTCATGCTGCTCGGCGTGGCCATCGGGTTCTGGGTCGGGCTCCTGCCCGGCCTGGGGGGCGCTACGACGCTGGCCCTGCTCCTCCCCTTCGTCTACGCCATGGCGCCCGTACAGGCATTCGCGTTCCTGCTCGGCATGCATTCGGTCGTGGCGACCACGGGAGACATTACCTCCATCCTCTTCGGTATCCCGGGGGAGGGGACGACCGCCGCCACGATCCTCGACGGCCATGCGATGGCGAAGAAGGGCGAGGCGGGCCGGGCGCTGGGCGCGGCGCTGATGAGCTCGCTGGTGGGCGCACTGGTCGGCGCCGTCGCGCTGGCGCTGGCCATCCCGATCGTCCGTCCCGTGGTGCTCGCGTTTGGGTCTCCCGAGTTCTTCATGGTGGCGATCTTCGGCATCGCGTCGATCGCCTCGCTCAGCGGCCAGGGAGGCCGGTCGATGCTGCGCGGATTTCTCGCCGGTGCGTTTGGGCTGATGCTGGCGGCGGTAGGCTCCGATCCGCAGGCCGCCAATCTGCGCTACACGCTTGGCTCGCTGTATTTGTGGGAGGGGCTGGGGATCGTCCCCGTGCTCGTCGGGTTCTTTGCCATCCCGGAGATCATCGACCTTGCCGTGCGGGGCAGCGCGATCGCCGGTGACGCGCCGCCGACCCGTCTCAGCGGCGTCATGCAGGGCGTGAGGGACACATTCCACTACTGGTGGCTCACGGTGCGCTGCAGCATCATCGGCATGTATATCGGCATCCTGCCGGGGATGGGCGGGGGCGTGGCGCAGTGGTTGTCGTATGCGCACGCCGTGCAGAGCGCGACAGATGCCAAAGACCGCGCGAAGTTCGGCACGGGCGACGTGCGCGGGGTGCTGGGGCCGGGCGCGGCCAACAACTCTAAAGAAGGGGGCGCGCTCATTCCCACGGTCGCCTTCGGCATTCCGGGCAGTTCGGCGATGGCGATCCTGCTGGGAGGCTTCTTCATCGTCGGCCTGGTGCCGGGACCGGACATGCTGACCAAGCACCTCGACGTCACGTTCTCGATGGTCTGGACGATGATCATCGCCAATGTCGTGACCGTGGCCGCCAGCTTCATCTTCCTGCAGCGTCTGGCCAACCTCACCAACATCCGCGGCACCCTGCTGCTGCCGTTCATCGTGCTGCTCACGTTTGTGGGCGCCTATACCAATAACAACAGCATGGGCGACATCGTGGTCGCGCTGATCTTCGGCGGGCTCGGCTACCTGATGATCCGCTACCATTGGCCGCGGTCACCCCTGGTGTTGGGGCTCGTTTTGGGCGAGATCGCCGAACGCTATCTGTGGATCTCGACGGCGCGGTACGGAACGGAATGGCTGACGCGGCCGCTCGTGCTGGTGCTGATGGTGCTGACCGTCCTGGTCATCGCCAGGCCGTTCCTGCAGGCTCGGCGGCAGCAGCGCAGGGACCTCCCCGATGCGGCTTAGAGGACAGGTGATCTTCAGCGGTGCCGTCATGCTGGTCGCGCTATGGGCGTTGTACGCGACCAAGGACTGGTCGATCAAAACCGCCTTGTATCCTCGGGTGATCGGCGTCCCGTTTCTCATTCTGGCGGCCACGGAATTCGTGCTCAGCCTGCGCGGCCCCGATCCCGAGGGGACCGGCCGCGCGATGGATGTGTCATTTGACGTGACGGTGCCGCCGCCCGTCGCTATGCGGCGCACGCTGACGACCATCGGCTGGTTGCTCGCCTTTTTTGCCGGCATCTACCTGGTCGGCCTCCCGTGGGCGGTGCCGCTGTTCGTCTTCTTGTACGTGAAGGGCCAGGGACGGGAATCGTGGCTCCTGTCGCTCGCGCTGGCGGCGGTTGCCTGGCTCGGATTCTACGCGCTGTTCATCCGGCTGCTCCATCTGCCGTTCGCGGAGGGATGGCTTCTTCAGCTCTTGAGGTAGTCATTGCGAGCGCAGCGAAGCAATCCCGAGATTGCTTCGTCGCTCCGCTCCTCGCAATGACAACAGGCGACGATGACGGATAAGTGGCAGGAACCCGAGGGCTATGCGCGTGCGGGCCACGGCAAGTGGAAGCGCCCGCCGGCGCAGTACGACGTGTTCATGGACGGCGAAGGCGTCCCGGTGTACCGCGGCGTCGGGGTGCGGCGGGTGCAGGACCTTCCGATGCGGCCCTGGGCGCGGATGGGCGGCAACGGCACGTTCATCCAACTCTACGGCACCGAAGGGATCTGGGGGTGCTACGTGGTGGACATCCCGGCCGCGGGCGCGCTGCACCCCGAACGCCACATGTATGAAGAGATTTTCTTTGTGGTTGAGGGCCGTGGGGCGGTGGAGATCTGGACGAGCGACACCAGCCGGCGCGACGTGATGGAATGGCAGCCGGGGTCGCTGTTTGCGATCCCGCTGAACACGCATCACCGGCTGATGAACGCGACGTCGTCCGGACCGGCGCTGCTGCTGGCCGCGACCACCGCCCCGATGGTGTTCAACCTGTTTGCGAATCCGGACTTCGTCTTCAACACGCCGTACGTGTTCACCGACCGCTACGACGGCAGCGAGGACTTCCTGCGGCCGGCGCCGATGGAGTACGAGCCGGATCCCTTCCGCGGGTTGGCGATGGTGGAGGCCAGCATCATTCCCGATGCCGTGCGGATACCGCTGCCGCTGGATAACCGGCGCTCGCCCGGGTTCAGGCGGCTCGAGCCGCACCTGGCCAAGAACGTGTTCTACCAGTGGGTCGGCCAGCACGAATCGGGACGCTACTCGAAAGCGCACGCGCACGAGTCGGCCGCGGTGCTGGTCTGCATCGGAGGGAAGGGCTACACCTATGCCTGGCCACGGGAAATCGGGACGCGCCCGTGGGAGACGGGTCAGGCCGACAAGGTGGTGCGCCAGGATTACGAACCGGTGGGCATGGTCAGCGCCGCCCCGATGGGCGGGCAGTGGTTCCACCAGCACTTCGGGACCGCCAAAGAGCCGCTGCGGCTGATGGCGTGGTTCGGCCCATTCGGCCGCGGCACGGGGCGCGAACCGGGGCGGCCGGGGGAACAGGTTCTCGACAAGAATGCGATGGACCTCAACGAAGGCGGCAGCAGCATTCCCTACTGGGACGAAGACCCATTCATCCGGCGGGAATACGAAGCGTTGGTGCGGCGCGAGGAGGTCGAGTTCCGGATGGACGAATCATTCTATCAGCGACCCCTCACCCCATCCCTCTCCCCAGAGGGGAGAGGGCAACGTTGAGACGATGACCCGAGCCGTGCTGACGGAGCAAGACAGTGCCATCCGCGATCAGGTCGCCGTCGCCTCCAACGTGCTGGGGCTGGAGGATCTCGGGGATTTCATCCTCGGGCACGTGTCGCTGCGTGATCCCGATGGGCGCGGCGCGTGGATGAAGGCCACGGGCTGGGGGCTGGAAGAGATCACCCCGGATCATGTCCTGCTGGTCGGCTGGGACGGTGAGGTCCTGGCGGGAGACGAACGCCGGCACATCGAGTGGCCGATCCACACCGAGATCCTGCGGGCGCGTCCGGACGTGCACAGCGTGGTCCATGTGCACGCGCCGCATGCCGTGGCGTTCGCGTCGCTGGTTTCGCCGCTGCGGCCGATCTCGCACGAGGGTGCGATCTTCGCGCCGCCGGACGTGGCGCGGTACACGAAGACGGGCGACCTGATCATGACCGCGGAGTTGGGTCAGTCGCTCGCCGAGGCGCTCGGCAATCGCAATGCCGCGCTGATGGTGCACCATGGGATCGTGACCGCGGCAGTGGATGTCGAAACCGCGGTGGTCGATGCGGTCCTGCTGGAGCGCGCCTGTCGCAAACAGCTGCTGGCGATGGCGGCCGGGGAATTGCGCACGTGGTCCAGCGATGAAGAAGCGCGGGCCAAGCGCAGCAGGATCTATCCACGGAAAGTGATCTGGGACTATCTGGTCAGGAAACTCCAGACGTCACACCGGCGCGGGGCGGACTGATGGATTCTCGCTACGATCAGGGCATGAAGGTGCGTAAGGAGGTGCTCGGCGCGGACCACGTCGAGCGGGCAATGGCGCAGGCCACGGACCTGGATGCCGACTTTCAGAAGTTCATCACCGAGACCGCGTGGGGATCGGTGTGGTCGCGGCCGGGGCTGGACCGCCGCACACGCAGTCTGGTCACCATCGCCATCCTCGCCGCGCTGGCGCGGGAGGAGTTGGGGCTGCACCTGCGGGCGAGCCGCAACGTCGGCGTCGATCCCAAAGAGATCACCGAGGTCCTGCTGCACGTGGCCGCGTACGCGGGGATTCCCGCGGCCAACCAGGCGTTTGCGATGGCGAAGCACGAACTGGCAGGAAGCGAGGAAGCAGGGAAGCGAGGAAGCGAGGGCACACGATGAGCGGCATCCCCGATTTCCCGCCGTACTTCTACGAGGGCTACCGGGCGACGATCAAGCGCTCCCCGCGCCAGGCGCTGATTCCGATCCCGCGGACGATCTCGGAGACGACCGGGCCGGGTCCCGCGTTGAGCGAGGTCAGCGGGGAAGACAGCGACCTGACGACCAACATGGGAACGGGGCAACCGGCGGTCGGCGAGCGGATCATCGTCACCGGGCAGATACTCGACGAACACGGTACTCCGGTGCCCAGGACGATCGTGGAGATCTGGCAGGCCAATGCGGCGGGCCGCTACCGGCACCGCATCGATCAGCATCACGCGCCGCTGGATCCCAACTTCCTTGGATTCGGCAAGTGCCTGACCGACGACCACGGTGTCTATCGGTTCACCACGATCCGCCCCGGCGCGTACCCCTGGCCGAACCATCCCAACGCCTGGCGGCCGGCGCACATCCACTTCTCGCTGTTCGGAGACTCGTCGGTCTCGCGGCTGGTGACGCAGATGTACTTCCCCGGCGACCCGCTGCACGCGCTCGATCCCATTTTCAATTCCGTGCCCGAGGCGGCGCGGCCGCGGCTGATCGCGCAGTATGATCACAACGTCACGGTCGAAGCGTGGGCGCTGGGGTATCGGTTCGACATCGTGCTGCGCGGGCCGCAGGCGACCCCGTTTGAACCGCCCGTCATGGTGCCGGACACGGTGGAGGCCAGGCGCGGGCGGTGACGATGAAGCGCGCGCTGACCCCTCCGCAGACCGTCGGCCCGTTCTTCCACGGCGGCATGCTCACCCATCCGCAGAACGTGCTGGTCAGCGCGGAGACTCCCGGCGAGCGCATCCGCATTGAGGGGCACGTGTACGACGGGGATCATGCGCCGGTGTCGGATGCCGTGGTTGAGATCTGGCAGGCCAACGCGGGCGGGCGCTACCATCATCCCGCCGACCGCCGCGACGTCCCCCTCGATGGCTCATTCGTCGGTTTCGGACGGGCCGGCACCGACGGCGAGGGGTTCTTCTGGTTCGAGACGGTCCGGCCCGGCCCCGTGCCGTTCCTGAGTGAGGGTGACCAGGCGCCCCACGTCAGCGTATCCGTCTTGGCGCGGGGTCTGCTGCATCACCTCTCCACCCGGCTGTACTTCGGCGACGAAACAGCCAACGCCGCGGATCCGGTGCTGCACCGGGTGCCTAACGGCCGGCGGGCCACGCTGGTGGCAGCGCCGGCGAAGGTGGAGGGGAAGACCGTGTACCGGTTCGACATCGTCCTGCAGGGCGACGGCGAGACCGTGTTCTTCGAGTTTTGATGCGCCTTCTTTCACTCGCCGACGCGATCGCAGAGTACGTCCACGACGGCGATACCGTCGCGCTGGAAGGATTCACCCACCTCATCCCATTCGCGGCCGGCCACGAAGTCATCCGCCAGCAGCGGCGCGACCTGACGCTGGTGCGCATGACGCCGGATCTGATCTACGAGCAGATGATCGGCATGGGCTGCGCGCGCAAGCTGATCTTCTCGTGGGGCGGCAATCCCGGCGTGGGATCGCTGTACCGGCTGCGGGATGCGGTGGAGCATGGATGGCCGCAGCCGCTGGAGATCGAGGAGCACAGCCACGCGGGCATGGCCGCGGCGTATGCGGCGGGTGCGGCCGGGCTGCCGCTGGCGGTGCTGCGCGCGTATACGGGCACGGACCTGGGGCGGGTCAATCCGCACATCCAGTCCATCACCGATCCATTTACGGGCGAATCGCTGGCTGCCATTCCGGCGCTGCGCCCCGACGTGGGCATCATCCACGCGCAGCGGGCCGACCGCGCCGGGAACGTGCTGATCGAGGGCATCGTCGGCGTGCAGAAGGAAGTTGCGATGGCGTCGGCCCGGGCAGTGGTGACCGTCGAGGAGATCGTCGATGACCTGCGCGCGGCCAGTCCGAACTCCGTGATTCTGCCGGGCTGGACCATCGATGCACTCGTCGAGGCGCCCGGCGGCGCGCGGCCATCCTACGCGCACGGCTATTACGGCCGGGACAACGCGTTCTACACGGCCTGGGATGGGATCTCGCGGGACCGGGAGACGTTTTTGGCCTGGATGATGGAACACGTAGTGGCGACCGACCAGGTGTTCGGCAGGAGGTGACAGTCACCGGTCAGCAGGAGGTGACAGTCACCGGTCGGCAGGAGGTGACAGTCACCGGTCAGGAGGGGGTGACTGTCACTATTATGGCTATTAAGGAGTGACCTCACTTGGGCCTAAACTCGGAATAAGACCGATGGACTACACCGCGTCCGAGATGATGATCGTCGCAGCGGCGCGCGCGCTGAAAAACGACGACGTGTGCTTCGTCGGTATCGGCGCCCCCTCGGCCGCCTGCAATCTGGCACGTCTGACCCATGCCCCTGACATCACGCTCATTTACGAGTCCGGGACCATCGGTACGAAGCCGACTGTGCTGCCGCTGTCCATCGGTGATCCCGAACTGTGCGAGACCGCTCTAACCACGGTGTCGGTCCCCGAGATGTTCGCGTACTGGCTGCAGGGCGGCCGCATCACGGTGGGGTTCCTCGGCGCGGCGCAGCTGGACCGGTTCGGCAACATCAATACCACGGTGATCGGAGACTACGCGCATCCCAAGGTCCGCCTGCCGGGTGCCGGCGGGGCGCCGGAGATCGCCAGTCACTGCCGTGAGGTGTTTGTGATCGTGGTGCAGACCACCCGCGCGTTCGTGCCCCGCGTGGATTTCATCACCTCGTTCGGTCACGGCGCCGGGATCGATCATCGCTCAAAACTCGGCATCGGCACCGCGGGGCCGACGCTGGTGATCACGGATCTGTGCCTGCTCGCCCCGGATCCCGACACCAAGGAGCTGATCGTTACCTCGATTCATCCGGGCGTGAGTCGGAAGGACATCGCCGATCGCACCGGCTGGCCGATCCGGTTTGCCGCCGCCGTGGCCGAGACGCCCCCGCCGGGGGCCCGTGAGCTGGCGGTGCTCCGAGATCTGCAGGCGCGCTCAGTGCCCGCAGGCGCGGCACGGTGACCGAACTCTCCGACACCCTGTTCAGTGCGCCGGAGATGACCGCGGTGTTTTCCGGCTCCGTGTTCGTGCAGCGCATGCTCGACTTCGAGGCGGCCCTCGCGCGGGCGCAGGCCGTGGCGGGAGTGGTTCCGCAGCGCGCGGCGGATGACATCGCCGCCCAGTGCCGCGTCGAGCAGTTCGACGTCCACGCGCTATTTCAAGAGGCGGCCCAGGCCGGCACTCCCGCCATTCCGCTGGTCCGCCGGCTGTCCGATCTCGTCGGGGCCGATGCGCGCGGCTTGGTGCATTGGGGCGCCACCAGCCAGGATGTCATCGATACCGCGACGGTCCTGCAGATGCGCGAAGGATTGGGGGTGCTCATCGCCGGGCTCACGGGTCTGGCGTCGGCCTGTGCGGTTCTCGCCGAACGCCATCGTCAGACCCCGATGCCGGGGCGCACCCTGCTGCAGCACGCGGTGCCGATTACTTTCGGGTTGAAAGCGGCGCGATGGTTGGCGATGACCGTGCGGTTGATCCGCCGGCTGGGCGATCTGCGGGAGGGGCTGGCGGTGCAGTTGGGCGGCGCGGCGGGGACGCTGGCCGCGATGGGAGATCACGGGGTGCAGGTCATGGAGCTGGTCGCCAGGGCGCTGGACCTGCGCGTGCCCGAATTGCCGTGGCACGCCGAGCGGGATCGCATCGCCGACGTGGCGGGCGCGCTGGGCACGGTGGCCGGGGCGATGGGCAAGATTGCCACCGATGTCGTCCTCCTCGCGCAAACGGAAGTGGGGGAAGCGTCACCGGCGGCGCCCGGCACGTCGTCGACGATGCCCCAGAAGCGCAATCCGGTGGAGGCGACCCACGCGCTGGCGTGTTCCCGCCTCGCGATCGGGTTGGTGTCGGCGCTGCTTGCGGCCATGGTCCAGGAGCATGAACGCGGCACGGGGGGCTGGCAGGCGGAGTGGGAGGCCGTGCCGGAATTGTTTCGCTTTACGTCGGGCGCGGTGCGGTGGACGGAACGTGCCATCAGCGGCCTTGACGTCGATGCGGTCCGGATGCGTGCGAATGTGGACTCCGCCGACGGGTTGATCATGGCTGAAGCGTTGACCATGATGCTCGCCTCGAAGATCGGACGCGACGAAGCCTACCGGGTGGTGCAGCGTATCTCCGATCAGGTCGCCCACACGCACATCCCCCTGCGCGAGGCCGCCCTGGCCGATCCGCAACTCCGCGACTCACTGTCGGCCTGGGAGGTCGACCGCACGCTCGAGGTCGAGGCGTATCGTGGGAGTACGGACGCCTTCATCGACCGTGCGCTGAACGCGTTCCGGGCGCTGCAGGGTTCGACCAGGGAGCCGCGGTGACGCCGGCCGCCCTCGCCGCGCTCCTGCGCGAATCGCGCGTGTTCGACCTCGAGCACCCGCGGCAGCTGGGCGATCCCGTCTACCCGCCACATCGCCCTGGAACCCTGTTCACCCTGCATCGCCGTCATGAACCCGGCGGCGACGAGGTCCGGACCAGCGCGTCGGGCATGATCTTCACCGCCGAGCACACCGGCACGCACATCGACGCGTTTGCGCATCAGGCCATGCATCTGACGCTGTACGGCGGCGTGCAGATCTCTCCGGCCGTGCAGACCCCGACTGGATTCACGCAGTTGGGCATCGACACGGTCCCGCCGATCGTCGCGCGCGGTGTACTGCTCGATCTCGCCGCGCGGCGCGGGGGCCCGCTGCCGGAGCACACACTGGTGAGTGCGGCGGACCTGAAAGCGTGCCGCGATGCACAGGGCACGGACATCGATGAGGGCGACGTCGTGCTGATCCGCACGGGCAATGACACATTTTGGAGCGAGCCGGAGCGTTATCTCAACGGCCCCGGGATCTCCGGCGAGGCCTCCGAATGGCTGGCCGATTACAAGGTGCTCGCGGTCGGCGCCGACAACGTGGCGTGGGATCTCCCCGGATTCGTCGATGAGCGGCTGCAGGTCTCGCTTCCCGGCCACGCCGTGCTGCTGGTCCAGCGAGGCATCTACATCATCGAGAATCTAGATCTGGCCGAGCTCTCCGCGGCGCACTGCTACGAGTTCGTCTTCGTCTGCCTGCCGCTGAAAGTGCGCGGCGGCACGGCCAGCCCGGTGCGGCCGGTCGCGCTCCTCCCATAGTGCGCAACATCGATCGGCCGGAGTTCTGGGAGCAGGCCTACCAGGAGGGCCGCGACGCCTGGGATCTGGGCGGGCCGACCCCTGTCTTTCAGCGTTTGCTCCGAAGCGGTGAATTTCCACCGGGACGGATGATCGTGCCGGGCGCTGGACGCGGCTACGACGCGCGTGAGTTCGCCAGGCACGGGTTCACCGTCACGGCCGTCGACTTCGCGGCCGATGCGGTACAAGACATGCGAGACCGGGCCGACCTCGCGGCGCCGGTGGAGATCCTGCAGGCAGACATCTTCGAATTACCTGATGCGATGGCCGGCACCTTCGATTACGTCCTGGAGTACGTCTGCTACTGCGCGATCGATCCCCGCCGGCGCCCCGAGTATGCCGATGCCGTCGCCCGCCTGCTGAAGCCGGGCGGCACCTTCATCGACCTGGCGATGCCGGTCGACGACCACACCGGCGGGCCGCCGTTCGCGGTGTCGGTCGCCGAGCTGCTGACGCTGTTTACCGAGCGGGGATTCACCTTGGTGCGGCGCGAAATCCCTCCCGATTCGGTGCCCCCGCGGCGCGGACGCGAAGAGCTGCTGATCTTCCGGTTCGCCGGATTGACCGCATGAAGAAGATCCTCTACGTGATCCTCGATGGACTGGGCGACCGGCCGAGCCAGGAGCTGGGGGACCGCACGCCGCTGGAGGCCGCTGCGACCCCGAACCTCGACGGGCTGGCGGCCGCCGGCCGGCAGGGCAGCGTGATCAGCGTGGGCAAGGACATCGCCCCGGAATCCGACGTCGCCGTGATGGCGATCCTGGGCTACGACCCGATGCGGTACCATGCCGGACGCGGTCCGCTCGAAGCGCTGGGGGCCGGGCTTGAATTCAAAGCCGGCGACGTCGCGCTGCGCGGAAATTTCGCGACGCTCGGCAGCGGCTGGGAGATCGTCGACCGCCGCGTCGGGCGCAATTTGAGCAGTGAGGAAGCCCGTGAACTCGCCGCGGGCGTCAACGCCGAGGTGGTCCTGGCGTCGTCCCCGGCGCGGATGACCGTGCAGGCCACGATGGCCTACCGGTGTGCGGTCGTGTTCTATCCGCAGGAAGGGCGGCTGTCCGCACAGATCTCGAACACCGATCCCGCCTACGCCCGTGTGAAAGGACTCGGCGTCGCGAAGGCCGAGTTCGGCAACCTGGTCGAGGAGTGCCAACCGCTGGACGACTCGCCGGAGGCGTGGACCGCGGCCGAGCTGGTCAACGAGTTCACGCGCAAGAGCCGGGGGATTCTCGAGGCGCACCCGGTCAACCAGCGCCGCCGCGAGCGGGGCGACCCGCCCGCCAACGTCATCCTGGTCCGCGACGCGGGCGATCATCTGCCGGAGGTGCCGTCGATGCGGGAGCGATTCGGCGTCGACTTCGGCTGTTTCGTGGAGATGCCGGTGGAGCGCGGGATCGCCCGCATCCTCGGCATGGCGATCATCGAAGTCCCGCCGAGCATGGGAGACCGCGACCGCGTCTACCGGCAGTGGGCGCACCGCGCCGCCGAGGAAATTCCCCGCCATGGCGGGCTGTATCTTCATCTCAAGGGACCGGACGAACCCGGCCACGATGGCGATTGCGAGGGGAAGCGCGACGTCATCACCCTGATTGACCGCGCGTTTTTCGGGGAGTTGCTGCCGCGGATCGATCTCACCGATACCATTATCGCGGTGACCGCCGATCACGCCACGCCGTGCGCGCTGCGCGGGCATTCCGCCGATCCGGTGCCGCTGGTGGTCTCAGGGAACGGCGTGCGTGCAGACGGCACGACGGCGTTCAGCGAGCGCGATGCGCAGCAGGGAGATCTCGGGACGCTCCTGGGCACCGACATCATGCCGCTGCTGGTCGAGTTGGCGAAAGCCCCCTGAAACCGGTCGGAGGCACCGTGGAGTCCCCTGGGCCGTTTCACCCATTGTGCCGGCGGTCCAACTGTGTCACACTTGATGTGCATCACAGAAGCATGCAAGGTCTGTGGTAGTAAGTAGTACAAAGGTGGTAGAAGCATGGCAACTGGTACGGTGAAGTGGTTCAACAGCGAGAAGGGGTATGGTTTCATTACCCCGGAAGACGGGTCGAAGGACCTGTTCGTGCACTTCAGCGGCATCGAAGGCGATGGGTACAAGTCCCTCAATGAGGGGCAGAAGGTCGAGTACACACCGTCGCAGGGTCAGAAGGGCCCGCAGGCGACCGGTGTTCGCGTCATCGGCTAACCGACGATAACCTGCTGAACTGAGTCCGAGGCCCGGGCAGCGATGCCCGGGCCTCGGCGTGTGCGGGGCGAACGCGATAGTGGGTCAATCTGGATTGGCGGCGGTTTGTGCTCGGGGGCGGCCCCTCGCTGCCAGTCAGGCGGCTCGGATTGTCACTGCAGGCCTCACGCTCCCTGCCGCGCTCGCCTGCCAATCTGTAGCTACGGATCACGACGGTCACTTCCGCTGACCGCGACATCGGTGCGGCGATCCTATGCTTCACGGCCTGCGATGTGGTTGCCGCCCGCCAATCTCCGCTCGCGGGCCGCCCCACTCGCCCGCCCCCAGCACCTTCCGGGAGCGGTATACGGCCCTCCACTCGTCCTGCGAAGGAGTTGATGGTCAAACCGACCCACTACCCGATCGCGATATGTTTGGACATCCGCGCTCTTTGATGCTATGATGATTGATGTAGCGCGACTGCTGTAGTTGGATCGCGCGCGTACGACGCCAGTACGAACGCTCCCATTCTTCTCGGTTCACTCCTGATCCGCACTGGGACAAGCGAATCGCCGCGAATGGCTGCCCACTCTCGTCCTGCCGGCAGAGAGGGTGAGGACAGCTCCACAGCTCTGCAAGGAGATCCGATGTTGCCAGAAGACAGCAAGAAGCTCGTGCGTCGTTTGATCGACGGGATCAACGCGGGAAACTGGTCCGTGTTGGACGAGACGTTTGCTCCGAATTACGTCGAGCGGACACCATTTCCCGGTAGCACGCCGAACCTGGCGGGTGTGAAGGAATCCCTGACCCAGCTCCGCGCCGCGTTCCCCGACTTCCGCTACACGGTCGAGGACGAGATCTACGCGGGCGACAAGATCGTGAACCGCCTGACCGCGAAGGGTACCCAGAAGAACGAGTTCATGGGATCACCCGCAACGGGCAAGCTGGCAACCTGGACGGAAATCCACATCAGCCGGGTCGCCGATGGCAAGTTCGTCGAGCACTGGGGGATCGTGGACCAGTACTCGATGCTGCAGCAGCTCGGGCTGGTTCCAGCCGCCAAGATCGTCGCGGCTGTGAAATAGCTCCGACTGAAATAGGCTCTGCTCGTCATCAGGGACGGGGGAATCCCCCCGTCCCTGTTCTTATTCGCGCAATCTCTCCGGCAGTTGTTCACATTGCGTTCACGATTGGTTGCGATCCTGCATCGTGGAAGTCAATTCACCGGGGAGGGATCATCGTGAACAGAGCTTGGATCGTCGGCATTGTGGTGCTCGTCGTGCTGGTTGCCATCGGCGTGAGCGTGGCCAACAACGCGTATCAGGCCGGCCTGGCGCAGGGCCTGTCGCAGAGCGCGCAGCCCGGCGCGCCGCCGCAGCCGGGCGCGGGCCCGTACCCGTATTACGGCCCGTGGCGGTACGGTTGGTTCGGCCACGGCTTCGGATTCGGGTTCCTGTTCCCACTGCTGTTCCTGTTCTTGATCTTCGGACTGTTGCGGGGATTGTGGTTCTGGGGACGCGGCGGACCGGGATACTGGCACCGCGGGCCGTCGGCGGGGGGAGGCGTGCCCCCGTGGTTTGAAGAATGGCACCGCCGGGCGCACGAAGGTAAGCAGGACACCGGTACCGCCTGAGCATGCGATCGGTGGCGGGCGGGGGTGCCCTGCCCGCCACCGCATCCCGACCGATGCGAAACATTCTCGTCGTCGACGATGAACCCAGGATCGTCAAGCTGGCGCGCGACTATCTCGAGCACGCCGGCTTCAGCGTGACCAGTGAGCACGATGGCAGGTCCGCACTCGCCGCGGCCCGCGCCGCCAAACCCGATCTGGTGATTCTGGACCTGGGGTTACCCGAGATGGATGGGTTGGACGTGGCCCGCCTGCTGCGCAAAGAGTCGAACGTGCCGATCGTGATGCTGACCGCCCGCGGCGAAGAGACCGACAAACTCGTCGGTCTGGAACTGGGCGCCGATGACTACATCACCAAACCGTTCAGTCCGAAAGAACTCGTCGCGCGTGTGCGGGCGGTGCTGCGTCGGTCCGACCAGGCCGCCGCCGGCGCCGAGACGATCCACGTCGGCGATCTGACCATCGACATCCCGCGCATGCGGGTCTCGGTGGGACGCCGCACGCCGGAGCTCACCCCGACCGAATTTCAGCTGCTCACCGCCCTGGCGCGCCAGCCCGGCCGCATCTTCACCCGCGGCCAGCTGCTGGACCAGATCCACGGCGTGGCCTTCGAGTCCTACGAACGCGCCATCGATGCGCACATCAAGAACATCCGGCGCAAGATCGAACCCAACCCCCGCAAGCCCCGCTACCTGCTCACCGTGTACGGGGTGGGATACAAACTGGCCGATGAATAGATGAGGCGTCCGCCGTGGTGGCCTGAGAGTGAGGCATGGCCGCCTCATCGCCCGCCGTTTGCCCGGTGGCACCGCCGGCGCGGAAGTTTCCTGTGGCGGCTGCGTCTGTTGTTCGGCCTGCTGTTCTTCCTCTTCATCTTCGGCTCGGCGGCCGCGTTCTGGTTCGGCGGCGGCCACCGGCCGTTCTTCATCGGGCCGGGCGCGCTGCTGCTGTTTCTCATCCTGTTCCTGGTGGTCACGACCGGGCGGATGCTGCGGCGCGTGGCCTCGCCCGTCGAGGACCTGATCGAGGCCGCCGGGCACGTCGCCGGGGGCGATTACTCGGCGCGCGTTCCCGAGCGTGGCCCCTCCGAGATGCGGACGCTGGTCCGCACCTTCAACGAGATGACCGGCCGGCTGCAGTCCAGCGACGCGCAGCGGCGGAAATTGCTGGCCGACATTACACACGACCTGCGCACGCCGCTGACGGTGATCCAGGGAAATCTGGAGGGGCTCCTCGACGGGATCTATCCCAGGGACGATGCCCACCTGCTGCCGGTGTTGGAAGAAACACGTCTGCTGTCCCGCCTGGTCGAGGACCTGCGCACGGTCGCTCTCGCGGAAACAGGTGAGTTACAGTTGAAGAGGGAGCCCATCGAGGTCGGCCTGCTCATCGATGAGACCATCGCCTCCTTCCAGGCAGAGGCCGATGTCGCCGGCATCACCCTCACGGCCCAGACGGCGGCGGGACTCCCGATCGGCCAGGTCGATCCCGCCCGCATCCGCCAGGTCCTGGAGAACCTGATCATCAACGCCCTGCGCTACACCGCCCGCGGGGGCTCGATCCAGATCTCCTGTGCGCCCTCTGTAGCGGGAGATCTGATCGAGATCGCCGTCCGCGACACCGGCCGGGGGATACCCGCGGAGGAATTGGCGCACATCTTCGAGCGCTTCTATAAATCGCGCGATTCCAGGGGCAGCGGGCTGGGATTGACCATCGTCAAGAACCTGGTCGCTGCTCACGGCGGGCAGATTACCGCGGAAAGCCCCCCCGGTTCCGGCACGACCATCCGCTTCACCCTGCCGGTCGGACCCCGTCCGTAGGGACTCACTGAGGTTTCCACGAAAGCACACCCTGTCCGATTCCCGCCGGAGGCCACCGTGGCTGAGCTTGGGTTCGTAGGGCTTGGCGTGATGGGCGGCCGCATCGCCCGGCGCCTGATGGGCGCGGGGCATCGCGTCATCGGCTACAATCGCACGAAACCCAAGGCGCAGGAGCTGCTGGATGCGGGGATGCGTTGGGCGTCCACGCCGCGGGAGGTCGCCGCCTCGGCGGAGGTGACCTTCAGCATGCTCACCGACACCGCGGCCCTGCGGGCCGTGACGTCGGGGCCCGATGGAATCCTAGCCGGATTGAGTTCCCGCAAACTCTACGTCGACATGAGCACGGTCAGCCCCGCCGCCAGCCGCGAGCTGGCCCGCGCCGTCGCGGCGAAAGGCGCGCAGATGCTCGACGCGCCGGTGTCCGGCTCCGTCAGCACGCTGGAGGAAGGCCGGCTGTCGATCATGGTGGGGGGGGACCACGGAGCGTTCGAACGCGTGCAGCCGATCCTCACCGACATCGGTCCCACGGTGAGCTACGTCGGACCCAATGGTCAGGCCGTGTTGATGAAAATCGCCACCAACCTCAGCCTGGCCGTGCAGATGCTGGCGTTCAGTGAAGGCGTGCTGCTCGCGGAGAAAAGCGGCATCCCCCGCGAGACGGCGGTGCGGGTGCTCTTGCATACCGTCATCGCCTCGCCGATGGTGAAGTACCGCGGGCCGTTCGTGCTGCGGATGCCGCCTCAGGCATGGTTCGATGTGGACATGATGCAAAAGGACATGCAGCTGGCCCTTGAACTCGGGAAGCAGCTGTCGATTCCCCTTCCGGCGACCGCGCTGACCGATCAGATGCTGACCGCGGCGCGGGGTCTCGGATTCGCCGGCGCGGATTTCGCGGCGCTGTTTGATACACTGGCGCACCTGGCCGGCATCAATGCGCGGGAACAGCGAACAGCGAACGGCGAACAGTCCAGGACATAGCGATGGCCCGATCGACGGTCTCATCACAAGACCTCGAATCCGTCAGCCCTGAGCGCTGGGTAGACATGTATGCGCAGATGCTGCGCATCCGCATCTTCGAAGAGCACGTCAATGACCTCTACCGCGGTGGGAAGATGCCGGGCCTGGCCCACCTCTACATCGGCGAAGAAGCGGTCGCCGTCGGCGTGTGCGCGGCGCTGCGCGCGGACGACTACATCACCAGTACGCACCGCGGGCACGGGCACTGCCTGGCGAAGGGCGCGGCCGTGGACCGCATGTTCGCCGAACTCCTGGGCAAGGCGCCCGGCTACTGCGGGGGCAAGGGCGGCTCGATGCACATCGCCGATCAGGAGCGGGGCAATCTCGGCGCCAACGCCATCGTGGCCGGCAGCACCGGCATCGCCACCGGGGCGGCGCTGTCGGCGAAGCGGCGTGGCACGGACCAGGTCGCGGTGTGCTTCTTTGGTGAAGGCGCGCTGGGCCAGGGCATCCTCTACGAGGTCATGAACATGGCGTCGCTGTGGGCGCTGCCGGTGATCCATGTGTGTGAAGACAACCTGTACAACGAGTACACGCCGGCGGCCGAGACGACGGCGGGATCGATGCGGGCACGGCCGGAGGCCTTCGGGATCCTCACCGAGGAACTGGACGGGCAGGACGTGCGCGCCGTCTACGCCGCGGCCTCGCGGGCGGTGGACCGCGCGCGCACCGGCGGCGGTCCGGGGTTTCTGCTGTGCCATACCTACCGCTACATGGGCCATCACGTGGGGGACGTGAACCGTACGTACTATCGCACGAAAGACGAAGAAGCGGCTTGGCGCACCGACCGGGATCCGCTGACGATCCTGTCGGGATGGCTGCTGGAGCGCAGGCTGATCACGTCGGCCGACCTCCAGCGTCTTGACGCGCACACGCGGTCGGAAATCGAAACCGGCGAGCGGTTCGCTCTCGACGCGCCCTATCCGGATCCCGGGGACGTGGGTCGCGATGTCTATGCCTGAGGGCCGCGAGATCACCTTCGCCCAGGCCGTGCGCGAGGCGCTGGCCGAGGAGATGCGGCGCGATCCAACCGTCTTCGTCATCGGAGAGGACGTCGCCGAAGCCGGCACGCCGTTCAAGGTGCTCTCCGGTTTGGTCGAGGAGTTTGGCACGGACCGCGTCATCGACTCGCCGATCTCCGAAGCCGGCATCACCGGGATCGGCGTCGGTGCCGCGATGACGGGGATGCGGCCGGTGGTCGACATCATGTTCGGCGATTTCATCGCCCTGGCGATGGACCAGATCGCCAACCAGGCCGCGAAAGTCCACTACATGTCCGGGGGCAAGCTGCGCGTCCCCCTGGTGATCCGCACCACGCTGGGCGCTACGCGCCGATCCGCCGCCCAGCACAGCCAGAGCCTGCACGCCTGGGTCAGCCACATCCCGGGACTCAAGGTGGTACTGCCGTCGACACCGTATGACGCGAAAGGTCTGCTGAAGACCGCCATCCGCGACGACAACCCGGTGGTCTTCTTCGAAGACAAGATGATGTTTGGGTTGAAAGGCCCGGTGCCGGATACTGAATATACGATTCCGTTCGGCGCGGCGGACATCAAGCGCGCCGGGACCGACATCACCGTCGTGGCGACCAGCAGTATGGTGCAGGTGGCCCTGCAGGCCGCTGAACAACTCGAGCAGAACGGCATCTCTGCTGAGGTGATCGACCCGCGGACGACCGTGCCGTTGGACGTCGGCACACTGGTCGCCTCGGCGGAGAAGACCGGGCGCGCGCTGGTGATCGATGAGGGATACGAGCGCTACGGGGCTACGGCGGAGATCGCCGCGTCGATCGCCGAGGGCGCGTTTCACTATCTCGACGCGCCGGTGAAACGGCTGGGCGCGATGGATGTGCCGATCCCGTTCTCGCCGGTGCTCGAAGATCTCACGGTGCCGACGTCGGACCGCGTCATCGCTGCCGTGCGAGAGCTGGTCGGACGATAGGGGGTCTGGGATGGGCATCAAGACATTCGGCCTGATGGCGGTGGATTGGGAAGAGCGCGTCAACTTCGAGCGCCTGCGCACCGAGCGGTTGGCCCGGGTGAAGCGGTTCCTGAAGGCCTCGGACCTCGGCGCGCTGCTGTGCTTCGACATGAACAACATCCGCTACATCACCGCCACGCACATCGGCACCTGGGCGATGGACAAGCTGGTGCGGTTCGCGCTGCTCCCGCAGGATGCCGAGCCGATCCTGTGGGACTTCGGGTCCGCCGCGCGCCACCACCAGCTCTACTCCCCGTGGCTGGGCGAGCGGTCCCGCGCCGGCATCTCTACCCTGCGGGGCGCCTACCCGGAACGCGCCAAGGACGTCGCGCGTAAGATCAAGGTCGAACTGGAGGCCCGCAACCTCCACCGCGAGCCGCTGGGCGTGGACGTGATCGAGTTGCCGGTGCTGGACGCCCTGCGCGCGGAAGGACTCAGCGTGGTCGACGGCCAGCAGTTGATGCAGGAGGTCCGCAAGATCAAGAGCCAGGATGAAATCACGCTGCTGGCGACGGCGTGCATGATGGTCGACGCCGCCTACGAAGAACTCTACCGCGCGATGAAACCGGGGATGCGGGAAAATGAATGCGTCGGGCTGGTCAACAAAGTGCTGTACGATCTGGGCTCCGAGCACGTCGAAGGCGTCAATGCCATTTCCGGCGAGCGGTGCAGCCCCCATCCGCACGTCTACACCGACCGCGTGCTGCGGCCCGGCGACCCGGCGTACTTCGACATCCTGCACAGCTTCATGGGCTACCGCACCTGCTACTACCGCACGTTCGTCATCGGCAGCGCGAGCGCGGCGCAGGTCGACGCGTATAGGCGCTGCCGTGACTACCTCGACGAAGCGATCAGTCTCATCCGGCCCGGGGTGAGCACCGCCGACGTGGTCCGGGTATGGCCCAAGGCCGAGGAGTTCGGGTTCGCCAACGAGGAAGCCGCATTCGCGCTGCAGTACGGGCACGGGGTGGGGTTGTCCATCTGGGAGAAGCCGATTTTCAGCCGGCTGGTGTCGTTCGACTATCCCGAGGTGATCGAAGAGGGCATGGTCTTCGCGCTGGAGACCTTCTGGCCGGCCGCGGACGGCTGGTCGGCCGCGCGCATCGAGGAGCAGCTGGTGGTCACCAGGCAAGGGTGCGAGATCATCACCCGGTTCCCCGCCGAGCAGCTGCTGGTCGCCGGCCACACGTACTACACCGCGGGCGGTCCGCTGCCGGCGACGCGGGAGACGCAGTCCAACCTCAACCGCGAGGGGAGCTCGACCATCGATGCCATCGTGGCGAGCGCCAAGATCGAGGGTGGGGTGGCCCGATCGTAAGCGATGGGCGCGATGGTGGCGGTCGAACAGGTCAGCAAGAGTTTTCGCAGCGGCGGGGTGCCGGCGCTGTCGAACTGCAGCCTGGAGGCCCGCGAGCACGAGATCGTCTGCGTGATCGGTCCCAGCGGCTGCGGGAAGACGACCCTGCTGCGCCTGATCGACGGCCTGCTGCGCCCGGATGACGGACGCGTGCTGATCGACGGTACCGCGGTGCGCGGCCCGCGCCGCGACGTGGCGATGGTGTTTCAGCACTTCGGGCTGCTGCCCTGGAAAACCGTGTACGACAACGTCGCCTACGGGCTGCGGGTGCAGGACCGGCCCGCCGCCGAGGTCGAGGGCACCGTACCCCGCTACATCGAATCCGTCGGCCTGCGTGGGTTCGAGCACAGCTACCCTTACCAGCTGTCCGGCGGGATGCAGCAGCGCGTGGGACTGGCGCGCGCCCTGGCGCTGGATCCGCAGGTGCTGCTGATGGACGAGCCGTTCGGCTCGCTGGATGCACAGACCCGGGAACTGATGCAGGAAGAGCTCCTCCGGCTGTGGCGGGCCCAACCCAAGACGATGGTCTTCGTCACCCACAGCATCGATGAGGCGATCATCCTCGGGGATCGCGTCGCGCTGATGACCACCCGGCCCGGCGGGATCAAGGAAATGCTGGACGTCGAGATTCCGCGGCCGCGCGATCCTGAAGCGGTCCGCCGCACCTCCCGCTACCTCGATCTGCGGGCGCACATCTGGCACCGGCTTAAGGCGGAAGTGATGGGAGCGAGTCTCTCGTGAACGCCTCGACCGCCGAGCCGCTGCGGGCGGCGGTAGCGCGAAGGTGGCGGCTGTCTCCGGTGGGCATCCGCGTCGTCTCGGTCGTGGCGGGTGTGGCGGCGTGGGAGATCTACGGCCGCGTGATCCATTCCGCCATCTTCACCTATCCGTCGGCGATCGCGGTGGCGGCGGCGGACATGATCGCCACCGGCGAACTGTGGTATTACCTGCAGAGCAGCATCGTGGTGCTGGTGCTGGGGTTGTCCCTGGCGATCATTGTGGGCATCCCGCTGGGCATCCTGATGGCCCGGCGGGCGGTCGTGGAACACGCGGTCGACCCCTACATCAACGCCCTGTATGCCACGCCGCTGGTGGCGGTGATCCCGGTCATCGTGCTGTGGCTGGGGTTCCAGACCAAGGCGAAGGTGGCGCTGGTGTTCTTGTTCTGCGTCTTTCCGGTCCTCATCAATACGTATCAGGGCGTGAAGAACACCGACACCCGGTTGATCGAGGTGGCGAAGTCCTTCTGCTCGAAGGAGTGGGCGCTGTGGCGCGACCTCATCTTTCCATCGGCCGTGCCGTTCATCCTCGCCGGCATCCGGCTGGCCATCGGGCGGGGATTGGTCGGGATGGTGGTCGCCGAGTTCTACACCACCATCACCGGCCTGGGGTACATGATCGTGCGCTATGCGAATACGTTTCGGATGGACCGTTTGTTCGTGCCGATCGTCGTGCTGATGATCATGGGGGTGGGACTGACGGCACTGCTGCGCCGTCTGGAGCACCGCATCGCGCCATGGCTCGCTGTGGCGCCGGAAGAGTAACACAATCCGCTCAGGGGGTGGTGCAATGCGCAGGACACGTGTGTGGCGGCCGCTGCTGATCGGGCTGGCGATGGCCGCGCTGCTGGCGGGCACGGTCGGACCCGGTGTCGCGCAGCCGCGGCTGCGGACGGTAGGATTCGCGATGCCGACGACGCCGCCGAACCTCGTCCACATTCCGGTCTGGGTGGCCGCGGACACCGGCATCTTCGCCAAGTACGGCATCGAAGCCAAGATCTTCACGTTCGAAGGCGGCCCCGCTGCGCTGCGGGCATTGATCGGCGGCGGGAGCGAGGTACAGGTCGCGGCGCCCGGCATCCCGCCGTTTGTGGCGGCGCTCTCGGCCGGCAGTTCGCTGCGGGCGATCGCCACCTATGCCGTCAGGCATCCCGTGGCGATGGTCGTACAGGCGGACATCAAGACGTGTCGGGACCTGCGGGGCAAGAAGATCGGCACCCCCGGGGGAGCCGGCGCCTACTCGGAGGTAATGGCGCGGGGCATGCTGCAGAGCTGCGGGCTGACCCCGCAGGACGTGCAGTACATCAACATCGCCACCGCGGCGCGTGTGGCGGCGCTGTCCACGAAGCAGATCGACGCGATCGTGCTGCACGTGGACCAGGTCTACGAAGCCCAGAAGACGACCCCGTCGCTGCACATCCTGGCGTACATGGCCGAGGTGCTGCCCAAAGGCTGGTACGCCGCATACGTGACTTCGACCGACTTCATCCGCTCCGAGCCGCAGCTGCTCGAGAACATCGTGATGGCGCTGGTGGAGGCCAACCGGTTCATCTACAACAACCGCGACCGCACCATCGAGATCGGGATCAAGTACACGAAGTTCGACCGGGACATTGTGGCCAAGACCTACGACGATCTGGCGCGCAACGGCATCTGGCCGGTGAACGAGGGACTCACCCCCGCGATCGTGACCGCCGGGATTGACACCGAGGTGCAGCTGGGGACGATTCCCGCCAACCAGAAGCCGACGTATGAGCAGGCCGTGCAGTGGGGCTTCCTGCGTGCGGCGATCACCAAACTCGGGCGCTGGACCGGCGACCCGAGGTGGCACTAGATTCGGGCCCGGGGACTAAGGGACCAGGTCATGGCCGATGTGTTCCGCAAAGAGCAGCTGGCGCATTTTCGCTCGACGCGGGATACGCGTGACCGTCTGGATTTGATCACGGAGCAGACCCCGGTCCGCTCGCAACGGCTGCGGGCGGACCGGATCATTTACCACCCCGGGGATACGTCTGCGCGCCACTACCATGTCGGGGCGCATCAGTTGTTCGTCGTGCTCGCCGGACGCGGACTGCTCCATGTGCCCGATGGCACGCATCGGCTTGAGCGCGGCGCGGTGGCGGTCGTGGCCCCGGGCGAGGAACACTGGTTCGAGAACGACACCGCCGGCGACTTCTCGTTTGTCGAGTTCTGGGCCCCGCCGCCTGAGGACACGGTCTGGGTCGTCGAGGACGATTGCTGAACGTGGGCTCGCGCCTGAGTTCAGGCGCCCTCGAATCGTGAATCGTGATTAGTGACTCATTCGATATTGTTGTGGCCGGGGGCGGACACAACAGCCTGGTGGCCGCGGCGTATCTGGCTAAGGCGGGCTTCGGGGTCGTCGTCCTCGAGGCCCGCGACGTGATCGGCGGCAATACGACGACCGAGGAACTGACGCTGCCCGGGTTTCGCCACGACTCCTGTTCCACCGCGCACAACCTGATCCAGGCCAGCCCGACCATCCGGTTCAACGAACTGGGACTGGACGAGTACGGCCTGGAGTACCTCTTCCCCGATCCCGTTGTCCACGTGCCGTTCCCCGACGGCACGTCGATGACGCAGTGGCGGGATCTCGACGCGACCTGCGGGGAGTTCGCCAAATTCTCTCGCCGGGACGCCGAAACCTACCGGAAGTTCATCGGCGACTACGACGCGGTGAAAGAGGTCTTCGGCCGCTATCGGTACACACCGGTCGGCTGGGGCTCATCCCTGGACGAGGCGCTGGGCGCACTGCCGGACGGCGGGCGGTGGCTGCGGACGCAGGCCGCCAGCGCGTGGGACGTCATCCGCGACGCGTTTGAGGAC
Organism: bacterium; assembly: GCA_036505015.1. GTDB lineage: Bacteria > Sysuimicrobiota > Sysuimicrobiia > Sysuimicrobiales > Kaftiobacteriaceae > DASXUC01. Next base: position 24,812 of record DASXUC010000008.1, read on the forward strand.
TGGCACACCCGTGCGTTCATGTTATGGATGGCGTTCATGACCGTACAGCCGCCGGAGCGGCCCGGGACCGGTCTGCAGGTGTACTCGCTCGTCTACGGGCGGCAGCAGCACAGCTGGACGATGCCGAAAGGCGGGTCCATAGCGTTGCCGCAGGCGCTGGGGAAGATGATCGAAGCCCACGGCGGGATCGTGCTGACCGGCCGGCGCGTGGCGCGCCTGTTAATCGAGCACGGCAGGTGCGCCGGCGTGGAGACCGCCGCGGGAGAACAGTTCCGTGCCCGCCGCGCGGTGCTGTCGACGATCCACGTCAAAGATCTCGTCGAGATGGCGCCCGAGGATCTGTGGGGCGAGGAGTTCCGCGATGGGGTGGCCACCTGGCGCCCCGGAGTGTCGATGTTCGTCACCCACTACGCGCTGACCGAACCGCCCCGCTTTCCCACCGATCGCGGCGTGGTTGTACCGGTGGCGTCGGGATTTCCCACGTCGGTGGACCGCATGCTACGGGTGGGCTCCGAGTTTCACCGCGGCCTGGTGGCGACCGACGACCCGGTGTTGCTGGTGGTCTGCCCGACCGTGGCCGATCCGTCGCGCGCACCGGCGGGCCGGCACACCCTGAAAGTGATTGGGTTCCAACCGTATGAGCTGCCCGGCGGCGCAATCCGCTGGGACGAGATCAAAGCCGATGTCTCGGCGGCGAATCTTGAGCATCTGCGGCGGTACGCCCCCGATCTCACCGATGGGACGATCCTGGCGTCGGTGATCGAAAGCCCGCTGGACCTGGAGCGGCGCAACGCGCACAACTGGCACGGGTCCTGCCACGGCGGAGACATGAGTCCCTCCCAGTCCGGAAAGTTACGCCCGGTGCCGGGATGGGCACAGTACCGGCTGCCGATTCCCGGGCTCTATCAGACCGGAGCCACAACGCATCCCGGGGGATCGGTGTCCGCCGCCCCGGGGCGCAATGCCGCGATGGCGATGCTCAAAGATCTGGGGCGCAGTGTGGACGAGGTCGCCGCGCGTGCCTGACGCCGACGTTACCACGGCGATCACCAACTGGGCGCCGCGGTTTGTCGCGCAGGGCGTGGATTACAACGACTTCGTGCGGACGACGTCGTCGGTGCAGCGCTGGGACGAGTGGCTGGACGCGTGGACGGCCACCGGCGACGTGCATGCCGGGCTGGCCCGCGAGGCCGAGGCGGCGGGTGAGCGCATTTCCGCGGGCGAGGCGTATGTGCGCGCGGCACTGTGCTATCATTTCGCGAAGTTTCTGTGGCTGGTCGACCTGCGCCGGCATCGCAGTGCGGCGGATCGCGCCGTGGCGGCGATGGCGTCGGCACACCGGCTGCTGGATCCGTCGGCGGAGCGGATCGAAGTACCGCTGGAGGGCGCGACGCTGGTGGGCAACCTCCGCCGACCGCACTCCACGGGCCGCCACCCCCTGGTCATGCTCATCCCCGGGCTCGACTCCGCCAAAGAAGAATTCTTCCACTGGGAAAACGTGTTTCTGGTCCGGGGCCTGGCGACGTTCTCGTTGGATGGTCCGGGTCAGGGTGAGGCCGCCTACGCGACGGCCATCCGCTATGACTATGAGGTCGCCGTTCGCGCCACGCTCGATGTCCTGGCCGCGGAGCGGGACCTCGATCTGACGCGCGTCGGGGCGGCGGGGATCAGCCTCGGCGGTTACTACGCGCCGCGGGCCGCGGCCTTTGAACCGCGAATCAAGGCCGTCGCGGCCATCGGCGGTCCGTACAATTTCGGTAACTGCTGGGATGGGTTGCCGGCGCTGACCCGCGGCGCATTCGCTCACTACTCCGGTGCGTCCACCGGCGCGGCCGCGCGGGAGCGCGCGCTACGGCTCGATCTGCAACCCGTGCTGCCGCGCATCGCGCAGCCCTTGCTGGTCGTGTTCGGCAAACTGGACCAGCTGATCCCGTATCAGCAAGCCGAACGTGTCGCGGCCGAAGCGCCAAATGCCGAATTGGTGATGTACCCCGAAGGCAATCACGTGTGCAACAACATTCCATATAAGTACCGCCCGCTCGTCGCCGACTGGATGGCGCATCAGCTCGCGGCGTGATGCACGATGGCACACATCCGCCGGATGGATCAGTTGAGCGGGCAGTCCGGGACGGGGTGGACCCGCACGGACCTCGCCGATCCCGGGAGCCGGCATGGACTGCCGATGCGCGCCGAACGATGGCGGCTCGAGGCGTCGATCTCTCGTCCGCTTGAGGCGGCCGGCGATGAAACGATGCTGTACGTCATCGCCGGCACGGGCACGATCCGCATAGGCGACACGACATATGAGATCGAACCGGAATCGGTAGTCTGGTTGACCGCCGGCGATCGCATCAGCGTGACGGCGGGCGCAGACGGTCTGGAGATCCTAATGGGCACCGCCGGGCCCCGATGATGTCACAACCCACGGCCTGGATCGGCCGGCCGCTCCGGCGGCGCGAGGACCCGAAGTTCCTCCGTGGCCAGGGCAGCTTTGTGGACGATCTTGCTCTGCCGCGCATGGCCCACGTCGTGTTCGTGCGCAGCGCGGTCGCCCACGGACGGCTGCGCGCGATCCACACCGGCGAGGCGCGCGCGGCGCCCGGCGTGCTTGCCGTCGTGACGGCCGCGGACCTCGGCGGCCGCGTCCAGCCGGTGATTCCGTTCACACCCGAGGGCGCTCAGCTCGCCCGTGCGCCCCATTCGATCCTTGCCGTGGACAAGGTGCGCTATGTCGGTGAACCGGTCGTGGCGGTGCTGGCGGAGACGCGGGCCGCGGCGGAAGACGCCGCCGCGCTGATCACCCTGGACATCGATCCCCTTCCGGCGGTGACGACGACGGCGCAGGCGCTCGACGCGGGCGTGCTCGTGCACGACGGCATCCCCGGAAACGTGCTGATGCGGTGGACGCACGCCGAGGGAAACGCCGACGAGGTGTTCGCGGGCGCGGCCCGCACCGTCAGCCAGCACTTCCACATCCCCCGGCTGGCCGCTGCCCCGATCGAGTCGCGGGGCGCGGTTGCCGTGTACGACCCCGGGACGGATCTGCTCACCGTGTGGTGCTCGATGCAAGATCCGCACCGCCCCCGCGCGCAGCTCAGCCGGATCCTGCAGCGTCCCGACGACCTCATCCGCGTGATCATTCCCGACGTGGGCGGCGCGTTCGGCAGCAAGGGGCACGTCCCCCCGGAAACCGCGGTTGCGGCGTTCCTGGCCATCGACACACACCGCCCGGTGAAGTGGGTCGAAGACCGGCGGGAGAATCTCGCCGCGACCTATCAGGGGCGGGGGTTGGACGTCGACATGTCCGTGGCGGTTGACGCGGCCGGGCGCGTGCAGGGCATGCGCGCGCGGGTCGTGGCCGATCTCGGCGCGTACCTGTACGCGGCCACGGCGCAGGTGCCGATCACGACGTCGATGCTGCTCACGGGGTGCTACACGATTCCGGCTGTATCCGTCGAGACGGTCGGGGTGGCGACCAACAAGGTTCCCACCGGACCGTATCGTGGGGCCGGGCGTCCGGAGGCCGCATATCTCATCGAACGGATGATGGATCTGACCGCCGCGGAGCTCGGCATGGATCCGGTGGAGTTGCGCCGCATCAACCTGGTCATGCCGGAACAGTTTCCGTACCGCACCTCACTGGGGTTCACGTATGACTCGGGGGACTATGGGCGCGCGCTCGATCGGGCCTGCGAGCTGCTGGGCTACGATCGCCGCCGGCAGCAGGCCGCGCGGAACAGTGATGGCAGGCGGACCGGCATCGGTGTCACGATGTACGTCGAGCGCGCCGGCGCGCAGTTGTGGGAAAGCGCGGCGATCAGCGTGAGCCCATCGGGCCGTGTGATCGCGCGGCTGGGCTCGACGCCGACCGGGCAGGCCCACGAGACGACGTTCGGACAGATCGCCGCAGACGTCCTGCAGGTCGATCTGGAGATGATCACAGTCGAGCACGGCGATTCCGCGGTGGTGCCGCGTGGCGTGGGGACGTTCGGCAGCCGGTCCACCACGGTGGGGGGGTCGGCGCTGCACGTGGCGGCGCGGCGCGTGAAGGAGAAGGCGAGCCGGATCGCGGCCCACCTGCTGGAGGCCGCCCCCGAGGACATGGTGTGGGCAGGTGGCCGCATCTTCGTGGCCGGTGCCCCCGAGCGCGCGGTGGCGCTTGCCGATGTGGCGAACGCGGCCTACAATCCCGGCCGCCTGCCGCGGAGCATCGAAATGGGACTCGACGCGCAGGTCACCTTCTGCCTGCCGGGCCCCGTGTTCCCGTTCGGTGCGTATGCCGCGGCGGTGGAGGTGGATCCGGAGACCGGGCAGGTCGGTATCGTCGATCTCGTGTGCGTGGACGACGTCGGCCGCGTGGTGAATCCGCTCACCGCCGAGGGGCAGGTCATCGGCGGCACAATCCAGGGGCTCGGGCAGGCGTTTACGGAGGAAGTGGTCTACGATTCCGACGGCCAGTTGCTGACCGCAACGTTTGCCGACTACGGGATGCCCCGGGCCGACGAGACGCCGCCGGTGCGATCCGTGTTTCTGGAGACCCCGTCGCCGCTGAACCCGCTGGGCGTCAAAGGGATCGGCGAGGCGGGATCCATCGCCGCCCCCGCCGCGGTCGCCTCAGCCGTCCACGATGCGCTGCGGCCGCTGGGCATCCGGCATCTCGATTTCCCGCTTACTCCCAGACGAATCTGGCAGGCAATCCACTCCCGGTAATCATCAGCCAATTTCTGTCTTGAATTTGCGCAGCGCCTCGATGTGCTGATCGACCGACTGCAGATTTGACTGCATCGTGCTGATGCTGAAGTGCGTCCCGCTCAGCGCGCGCCACTCCTCCATCGCCTGCCGCCAGCGCTGCGGTCCGGCCGCATAGGCCACACGGCGCTCGAGCTGGATCGCCGCAGGATCCCGTCCGGCCTTGGCCGCGTACTTGTGCATCGTCTCGACCATCGCCGCAAATCCGCCGGGCACCTGGGGATGCGTGGTGGTCGGCGAGCGCAGGCGCCCGCCGGGAATCCACCCGTCGGCGAGCCGGGCGACGCGGCGGATGACCGCGTCGCTCTCCCCGCCCATCCAGATAGGGATCGGCCGCTGCACCGGCAGGGGGTTGATGCCCGCGTTGACGATGCGGTGAAAGCGTCCGCGAAACGTCACGGTCGGGTTGGTCCACAGCGCGCGCAGCGCCCGCACCTGCTCTTCCATCCGCGCGCCCCGCGTGCGCCAGTCCATCCCCAGCGCTTCGTACTCCACGCTGTTCCAGCCTACCCCGACGCCGAGCCGCAAGCGGCCGCCGCTGAGGATGTCGATCTCCGCGGTCTGTTTGGCCACCAATGCCGTCTGCCGCTGGGGAAGGATCAGGATGCCCGTGGCAAGCACGATCGTCGTGGTCTGGCCGGCCAGGTACGCCAGCAGCGTAAGGATTTCATGGAAGGGATCCTCGTGCGTGTACCCCTGCCACTGCTCGCTGCGCGGTACGGCGCCGAGCACATGGTCGTACGCCAGGAGATGGTCGTAGCCGAGGGACTCGGCGGCCTGCGCGAAGCCAGCGATCGCCCCAGGATCATTGCCGACTTCCGTCGTGGGGAAGACCACGCCGAGTTTCATCTTCCCGGCATTCATGTTCCCGGTGCTTTCTGCCCGTGTCTGGGATGCTCCTTTTCCCGTGCTGCGGTGAAGGTTTTCCTTCGAGGGCGGGATAATTGTCAGTCAATCCACGCACCCCGATGCCGACCACAGACGAGCGGGGGACCAGCCTGATCGAGGCGCTGGTGGCGATGACCGTACTGGGTGTCATCGCCACCAGCGTCTTTGGACTCTTCCTCACCGGGCAGAGCGCGCTGCGCTCCGCGCAGCGCGTTGAGCAGGCGTCGCTGCTTGCTCAACAGCGCCTCGAGCAGATCAAGGCCGCCGCGGCCTGCAGCGAGGCGCCGCTGCGCCAGCCGCGCGCGCCGGTCGATGCGCGCCAGTTCCCAGGATTCGCGTCCAACATTGAGACATCGGAACGTGCCCCCGGACTCCATGAAGTGACCGTGACCGTCTTTTGGAGCGACCTGGGACGAGAAGGACACGTGGACCTGACAACCTACGTCCGGGTGGAAGGCCGGGGACCCTAGATGTCGTCACGCGGACTGACCCTGATCGAGGTGCTCGTGGCGACGAGTATTTCCTCACTCGTGCTGCTGATCGTCGGCGGTCTGTATCTCGCCCTGCTCCATATTGACCGGCGATCCCAAACCACGCGGGACCTGGGCGAGATCTCGATCGCGATGGACAGTCTCACTACCTCCCTCCGCGAGGCGAGCCGGCACGGCGGCGACGTGGTGGTCTGGGATGACTCGGCCGGCGGTCGGAATCGAAAGATTATCGCGGTGATGGCGCGACGCCAGATCGGCTGGACGTACTTTATTTACGACCGCGGCCGCCGGGAATTCCGGCGGGTGGAGTCAACAGATGCAGCGCCGGCGACACCTCCGCTCGACGCCGGGCGCGTGTTGGCGCGGAACGTGATCGGCGTCGAGGTGACGCACGAAGACGATCTCTACTCCGTCAGGCTGGTGGCGGAAAAGAACGGCCAGCGCATCCGCCTGCAGACGCAGGTGTGGCCGAGGAACGAATGAGAGCCGCGCGGGTCTTCAACAACGAACAGGGGCAGCTGATGCCGATGGTGCTCGGCCTCCTGGTGATTGCCGCGGTCATCTCGGTCGCCTTCGTGGCCCTCGTCGTGACGCGGCAGCAGTTGGTCGGATACCGCTATCGGGTCCTCGCGGCACGGTACGCAGCCGAAGCCGGCATCGAGCGGGCCATCTGGGAACTGCGGGGTCCTGACCGCGTTCTCGGTCTGCGGGTGCCCCTGGGCAACGGATCCGGCGGCCGGTTTGCGGTGGAATCGGTAGACGACCAGGGAGGCGGGTTCCTGCGGATTGTCAGCCGCGGAGAATTTCGCGGGTTGACCCGCAAGGTGCAGGCGACCGTGAAGCTGTCGCCGGGCGTGCTCAGGTACGCCCTGTTCGGCGATCGCCTGCTCCGGTTCGAAGGATCTGAGTCGCGGACCTACGTGGTTCCCGCATCGTCTGCACGCGGCTGCGCCTCAGGAGGCCTCTTCGGGTCGAATCGCGAGGTCTGGATAGCGACCCCGGGCGTGGCGATCAATGATTTTGCAGGCACGTTGCTGCCCTTGCGGGACGGCGACCAGTCGGATCGTGTGCTGACGGCAACCGGACAGCTCGTGCTACCCGCGGGTGCCGTGCTGACATTCGGTGGAGATCACCGTCCGGTCGACGATCCCGCCGAGCTTTCGCTCGAGGACATCAAACTGGGTGCCGCAATCGTGGTTGGGGGTCCCCCGGAGGAGCCACCCTCGATCGACCGCGCGGTGCTGCAGTCGCTGGCGGAGGCCAACACGGCCAACGCCGAGCTCAATGAGGCCGTGGGGCGGCGGATGGGCCGTCCGGACCTGCGCCTCAAGCGTAACAGCGTATACGAGCGGGAAGACTTTGACCTCATCGTGAGATATCTGACCCTGGCGCCGGGAGAGGTCCTCACCGGCCCCATCTTTGTGCGGAGTTCAGCCGTCGTTCCTGACGGAGCCTCGATCCGCATCGTTGATGGATTCCTGGCGACAGAAGGCAGCCTCACCATCAAAACCGGTGGACGGCTCGAGGTCCGACACTCCCTGCGATCCCGGCTGCTTCCAGGGGTCGTTACCATCGGCGCGACCGCGCCGCTTGTGGTGCAGCAGCACGGGACCCTCGTCGTCGACGGCCTCGTCTATGCGGGGAGGATCTTCGATGCTGGTGAAGGGGCCGTCATCGACATCGTCGGGTCGCTGATGGCTGCCGACCCGCTGCTGAGTTTCCGCAATCATAGTGCAACAGTTGTGGTCCGGTACGATCCCGCAGTGCTGGGGACGATTGGTATCCGGCCGCCACCCGGCGTGGGGGCGGTTGTACGGATTGTCGCATGGACAGAAGTAAGGTGAAGGAACCGGATCAAATCAAGTCTCAGGAGGCGAGTAATGGCTAACATGCAGCGGTGGGGCAGAACCGTGGTCTTGGCGGCAGTCATCGTTCTGTTTGTGTGGACTACGGCACTCGCCGATCATGCCAGCGTGACGTTTTCGCAGACGAACAGCAATGCTGGCGGCACGGCGATTCAGGGCGTCGCAACGGGCGGCAATGACGGCACCCATGCCGGCGTCGGCGTGGTGGGCAAGTCGACCGCCGGGGCTGGGATCGGTGTCTGGGGCCGGGCCACCAACATGTCGGGGAACAACCGGGGCGTCCTGGGCGAGACGGCATCCACCGATGGCCGCGGCGTGTATGGCAAGGCCACCGCTGCTTCCGGCGTTACGTACGGAGTCTACGGCGAGTCCAATTCGGCAAGAGGCCGCGGCGTCTATGGCACGGCCACGGACGCTACCGGCGTCACCTACGGGGTCTACGGCGAGTCCACTTCCACTCTTGGCACCGGCGTGTTTGGTTCGGCCAACCGTTATGGAGTCTACGGCTCCTCCAGTTCCACAGATGGCCGCGGCGTGTATGGCGAAGCCAACGCCAGTTCCGGTACTACCTTTGGAGTCATCGGCCAGTCCTATTCCACAAGTGGCCGCGGCGTGTTTGGCCTGGCCCCCGCCGGTTCCGGTATTACCTATGGAGTCCACGGCCAGTCCTATTCCACAAGTGGCCGCGGCGTGTTTGGCCTGGCCCCCGCCGGTTCCGGCGTCACCTATGGAGTCTACGGCCAGTCCAGTTCCACAGGCGGCACTGGCGTGTTAGGCAAGGCCTCCGCCAGTTCCGGTACCACCTATGGAGTCTACGGCCAGTCCAATTCCGCAAGTGGCCGCGGCGTATTGGGCGTGGCCACTGACACCTCCGGCGGCGTCACGTATGGGGTCTTTGGCCAGTCCGATTCCACAAATGGCGCCGGCGTGTTTGGCTTTGCTACCGCCGGTTCCGGTACCACCTATGGGGTCATCGGTCGGTCCAGTTCCCCCGCTGGTGCCGGCATCTATGGACTGAGTTCTAATGGTTCTTTGGCCGGAAGGTTTGACGGCGGTATCCGTCTCAATACGACCACAGCAAAACCGACCTGCGACGTCTCGCTGCGCGGGACGTTCTGGCTCACACAGGGCGGAGCAGGGGTAAAGGATCAACTTGAAGTTTGCGCTAAGGACGCAACCAATACGTACGCCTGGCGCACTCTCTACTAACCGGCTGCGATTGCGAAGTAATCGTTCGAGCACGTCCGACAGTGACGAGCGAGCCCGCGAGGGCTCGTTTCGTTTCTGTCGAACCCATAGCGCCAACTTAGCGCCCCGAAAGCGGAGGGTGGATTAATGCAGATCATCGGCAGGTGGGCCAAGTCAGTCATCCCAGCCGCGATCATCGTGTTGCTCGTGTGGACCACGGCGCTGGCCGACCATGCAAGCATCACCTTTTCGCAGACGAACAGCAATGCAGGCGGGACGGCGATTCTCGGCTCGGCGACGGGAGGGAACGATGGTACCCATGCCGGCGTCGGTGTGGTCGGCAAATCGACAGCGGGGGTCGGAATCGGTGTCTGGGGTCACGCCACGAACCTGGTTGGAGCCAACCAAGGCGTGTTAGGCGAGACCGACTCCGCGAGCGGCCGTGGAGTGTATGGTAAGGCTACCGCGACCACCGGCAGCAACTATGGGGTTTTCGGTGACTCCGCATCGACGAGCGGTTCTGGAGTTTTCGGTCTTGCCAGCGCTCTCAGTGGTACAACCCACGGTGTATACGGTCAAACCAACTCGACGAGCACCAACACCAGCGGCGTCTATGGATTAGCCAGCACCATCACCGGCTTCACCACTATCGGTGTCTTCGGTAAGTCCAACTCCAATTCCGGCCGCGGCGTCTACGGCGAAGGGTTTGTTGGAGTCTTTGGCCAGTCCGCTTCTACGACCGGCCGCGGGGTCGTTGGCGATGCCAGCGCGACCTCCGGCCAGACGTGGGGCGTCTACGGCCAGTCCGCGTCCGCGTCTGGTTCCGGCGTGTATGGTTTCGGTCACGGCGGCACGGGAGTCACGGGCTATACCGATTCCACCCTGATAGACAACGGCGCCCCGGGCTACTATGGTGTCTTTGGGCACGGCCCCGTCGGCGGCGTCAACGGGTGGGCAAGCGCTCCGTCCGGCATTACCTACGGCGTCTTCGGGGAGTCGTCATCCACGGGCGGCCGCGGCGTCTTCGGGAGGGTCTATGCTACGTCTGGCATTACCTCCGGCGTCTACGGCCAGTCCGCTTCCACGAGCGGCCGCGGGGTCTTTGGTGACGCCACCGCGACCTCCGGCCAGACGTACGGCGTCTACGGCCAGTCCGCTTCCACGAGCGGCCGCGGGGTCTTTGGTAATGCCACCGCTACCACCGGCTTCGCTTACGGCGTAATGGGCCAGACCGCTTCCACGTATGGTTATGGGGTCTACGGAAATGCCCCCGCCACCACCGGCACCGCCACCGGCGTCTTCGGCGAGTCCTATGGCACGGAAGGCCACGGGGTCTTCGGCGCCGCAAACGCGTACTCCGGCGTCAACTATGGCGTCTACGGCCAGTCCGCTTCCACGGACGGCCGCGGGGTGTTTGGCTATGCCCTCTCGACGTCGGGCGCCGGCTATGGCGTCTACGGCCAGTCCCTCTCCCCATCTGGCGCCGGCATTTACGGGGTTGGCGCCAACGGTGCCCGTGCGGGTGACTTCGCGGGCAATGTGAATGTCACGGGCAACCTCACGGTCAGCGGGACGAAGGGTTTCGTCCAGCCCCATCCGATCCAACCGGGCAAGGAGATCGTCTACATCGCCCTGGAAGGCCCGGAGGCAGGGACGTACATTCGCGGCACCGGTCGATTGACTCATGGGAAGGCGGTGATCAACCTGCCCGAGCATTTCGCTCTGGTGACTGAAAACGAGGGTTTGACCGTGCAGTTAACCTCTTTGGGGGCTTGGCTGCAGCTCTACGTGTACCGGCAGAGTCCCCGGCGGATCGTCGTCCGAGAGGCCCAGGGCAAGAGCGGAACGTTTCATTATCTGGTGCAGGGGATCCGGAAGGGATACGCGCACCACCAGGTGATCCGTAACACCGGCCTGCCGCCGGTTGCCGTGGTGACTCGCCGGCGCTAGCGACCAACAATCCCGCAGTCCCACCGGTGGAGAGATTCTGAACGAAGCGAGCCCGCGAGGGCTCGTTTCGTTTTCTGTCGAAGGTAGCGCTATCCCGCAGATGGGGGTGGCGTCATGCCCGTGTTGAGCAGGTGGGGACGATCGATTCTGCCGGCAGTGATCATCGTGTTGTTTGTGTGGACGACGGCGCTGGCCGACCATGCAAGCATCACCTTTTCGCAGACGAACAGCAATGCTGGCGGCACGGCGATCCAGGGCGTGGCGACGGGCGGCAACGACGGCACCCACGCCGGAGTCGGCGTGGTCGGCAAGTCGACGGCGGAGAGCGGGATCGGTGTCTGGGGTACGGCAAATGCCAACTCCGGTGATAGCCGGGGCGTGTATGGGACGTCACTCTCATCCAGTGGTACCGGCGTGTATGGCTCGGCCACCGCGACTTCCGGTGTCACCTACGGGGTCTTCGGCCGGTCCGCTTCCACGAACGGCCGCGGCGTGTTTGGCTATGCCACCCCTAGCACCGGCACCACTTATGGAGTATATGGTCAGTCCATTTCTACGGGTGGACGCGGCGTGTATGGGTTAGCCTCAGCCAGTTCCGGCTCCACCTATGGGGTCTACGGCGCGGTCAATTCCACCAGCGGCCGCGGCGTGTACGGCCTTGCCGCCCCCGTTTCCGGTACCACCTACGGAGTCTACGGCCTGTCCTATTCCACAAGTGGCAGCGGCGTGTATGGCTCGGCCACCGCGACTTCCGGTACCACCTACGGGGTCTACGGCCTGTCCAATTCCACCAGCGGCCGCGGCGTGTTCGGCCTTGCCGTCCCCACTTCCGGCACCACCTTTGGAGTCTACGGCCAGTCCGATTCCACGAACGGCCGCGGCGTGTATGGCTATGCCAGCGCCGGCAGCGGCACCACCTACGGAGTCTACGGCGTGTCCCAATCTCCCCTTGGCGCCGGCATTCGCGGCTTGGGGTCTAACGGTGCTCTGGCCGGACTGTTTGACGGCGGCATCCGCCTCAATACGACCGCGGCAAAACCGACCTGCAACGCCACGAGGCGTGGGACATTCTGGCTCACTCAGGGTGGACCAGGGGTGAAGGACACGCTTGAAGTCTGCGCCAAGGACGCAGCCGATAGCTTCGCATGGCGCACGCTCTACTAGCAGCTGCCCCCCTGTAAAGTAGCCCTCCGCGCAGATCGGGAAGCGACGAGCGAGCCCGCGAGGGCTGGTTTCGTTTCTGTCGAACCCTAGCGCCAACTCAGCGCACGGAGCGGAGGGCGGATCCAATGCACATCATCGGCAGGTGGGCCAAGTCAGTCATCCCAGCCGCGATCATCGTGTTGCTCGTGTGGACCACGGCGCTGGCGGATCATGCGAGCGTGACGTTTTCGCAGACGAACAGCAACGTCGGGGGGACGGCGATCCAGGGCGTCGCGACGGGCGGCAATGACGGCATCCACGCCGGCGTCGGCGTTGTGGGCAAATCGACGGCCGGGAAAGGGATCGGCGTGTGGGGCCGAGCCAGCCACACGCTAGGAGAGAATACAGGCGTACTGGGTGAGACGGCGTCCACGAACGGTCGCGGGGTGTTTGGCCGAGCCACGGCCGTTTCTGGTACCACGTATGGAGTCTATGGCGAGTCCAGTTCCACAAGTGGCCGCTCAGGCGGCGCGGGCTACGGCGTGTATGGCACGGTCACCGCCAGTTCCGGTCCCTCCTTTGGAGTCTACGGTCGGTCCAGTTCCACAGATGGCACTGGTGTGTATGGCGCGGCCACCGCCAGTTCCGGTCCCACCTCTGGAGTTTACGGCCAGTCCAATTCCACAAGCGGCCGCGGCGTATACGGGACGGTCACCACCGGTACTGGCGCCACCTACGGAGTCTTCGGTCAGTCCAGTTCCACAAGCGGCACTGGTGTGTATGGCGCGGCCACCGCCAGTTCCGGCACCACCTTTGGGGTCTATGGCCGGTCCGATTCCCCGAGCGGGCGCGGTGTGGTTGGCAGGGCCACCGCCAGTTCCGGCCAAACCTTTGGGGTCGCTGGCGTATCCGAGTCCCCCTCTGGCGCCGGCATTTTTGGACAAGAGTGGAATGGTTCTTTGGCCGGCCTGTTTTACGGCAACGTGACCATCTCGGGCAACCTCACCGTCAGCGGGACCAAGAGTTTCGTCCAGCCCCACCCGACCAAGCGGAACAAGGAGATCGTCTACATTGCCCTCGAGGGCCCGGAAGCCGGGACGTACATCCGCGGTTCGGCTCGGCTCGTGCGGGGGCAGGCGATCATCGAGTTGCCAGACCACTTCGCGCTGGTGACGGCAGACCAGGGTCTCACCGTGCAGTTGACGCCGATGGGAAGCTGGTTGCAGCTCTACGTGTCCCAGCAGAGTCCCCGACGGATTGTTGTCAGGGAAGCGCAGGGCAAGAATGGAACGTTTCATTATCTGGTGCATGGGATCCGCAAGGGCTACGTGCACCACCAGGTGATCCGTGCCAGACAGCCGGTGCGGGCGGTTGCCGTGACCCGAACGCGCTAGTGGCTGCAATCATGTCTGACGACGCATCATACATGACCGGTGCGATCGTCGCCGCCGATGGCGGCTGGTCGGCTCACCTAGGGAGCTTCCGGTGAGGGAGCGGTTTGAGATTGCGGAACTGGCCGTAGGCGGGGCGATCTACGGCGTGCTGGCATGGCGGATCATCGCCAACATCGCCGATGGGCGGTGGGAGACGCTGCTGGCGATGGCGTTGGTCTTCGCCCTGTACATCGGGGTGTTCTGGCTCCTCGGACGGGTGCTGCGCGCTTACGTGCGCGCGCTGCACCGGCGCTGGCCGGAACGTTACAAAGATCCCGAGCGGCTGCTCAATCCCGTCGGGCAACTGTCGATTCGGTGGCAGTGGATCGTCCTCACCGTCCTCGCGCTGCTGGGGACGGTCCGCGAGATGGCGGAGAGCGAAGGAAACGTCACCGTGTTCCTGGCCGTGCTGGATTTCACGATGGCCGGTGTGGTGACGTGGTTCCTGCTGGGGGCCCTTGGGCGGCCGGGGCGGCTGGCGGTGACAGGCGCGCTTGCCGGTCTGCTGGGCAGCGCGGTCGCCGCGTTTGCGTTTCTCGCGCTGACCGGAGGAGATCCCGGTGACATTGTGCCCCCGGTGGCGGTGCGGTGGGCTCTCTACGGATTGGCAGCCGGGCTGGGTCTCGGAATGCTGCGGGCCCTGCGACCCGCGGTCCGGCTCGCAATCGGTTTGGCCGCGGGCATCATCGCTGCGGGGCTGCTCACGCAACGCGCAGAGGTGACGTTTGTGTGGCCCTATCAGATCTGTCTCGCCGCCGGCTGGTCGCTGGTCCTCGGCCTCAACCGCACCGCCGCGGCGGCGCTCAGCTCACCCTAGGTTCACTCCCACCCATCCGCGCGGACCAGACCTGCGTCCAGAGCGCGCCGAACCCAACCAGAAGCGCGACGGCCCGGAAGGCCCAGCCCACAAATGGGAGCGAGATCAGGACGACCACGATCAGCACGCCCACCAGCATCTCCATGTAGGGCGAGCGGTTCGGATTGCCGGGCTGCAGGCGATTCATCGCCCAGTCCCCGATCCACGCTGCAGTAAACACCTTCGCCGGGTAGAGCGTCGCCAGGTAGAGCAGCAGCGCCACGCCCCCGACGGGGATGCCTATCACCGTCACGAAGCTCAGCACGATCGCCACCGGGACGACCACGCAGAGCACAAACCCGGTGAGCAGGGCCGGCCAGAATCGCCGGCTGATCCGGTCGACGACCGTCAGCACCCCGCGCGTACTAAACGCGAGCGCCACGATGCCCAGCACCAGCAGCCAGACGAACTCCAGCAGTGCGCGCCAGACGGCGAATCCACTCAGGGGGCGGGCCGCGCGGCGGGCCGCGGCCGGCCGCACCGTGCGCTCAATCCCACCCCTGATCTCGGCCCCAGGCTGGATGTCGGCTTCTCTGGACGCGGTATACGTCAGCTTTCCGGTGATCCGCGCCGAGGGCAGGACGACCAGCGTATCGGCTTCAACCCGCACGTTCCCGGCGATCGTACCGCCCAACGTCACCGGCCC
>DASXUC010000009.1:0-10024 GCA_036505015.1 bacterium
CCCTCGCTGCGAGTCGGGCGGCTCGGATTGTCACTGCAGGCCTCACGTTCCCTGCCGCGCTCGCCTGCCAAGCTGTAGCTACGGATCACTACGGTCACTTCCGCTGACCGCGACATCGGTGCGGCGATCCTGTGCTTCACGGCCTGCGCTATGGTTGCCGCCCGCCAATCTCCGCTCGGGGGCCGCCCCACTCGCCCGCCGCCAATGCCCTCTGGTCCGTTCCCAGCCTCTGCGCGTACCCTCCCGGGGCTGGTGGAGGGCCGCGGAGCGACGTGGCGGCGAGCTGTCGCCGCCCCCTCTGACCCCGCGCCTCCGATCGAATCCTGCCGGGGTCCCCGCAAAATGGCTCTGGCCATTTTGTGGGGTAGGCATGAGGGCCGCGTGGCGCAAGGCGGGCCCCGCATGCAGCGTCGCCCAGGGAGCAGGCGCAGGATAGAACGCGCGGTAGTGCGGGGGGCCCGGAGCAGCGTGAGCAGGTGAGCCGCCCCGAGAGCGCAGCGGCTCTCCACCAGCCTTGTAGAAAACGAGCAGCGGTTCAAACTGACCCACTACCCCATGATCGCTCTTCTCGCCCATATCGCGTACTTATGGTATACTCACCATACCCGTGGGATCTGCGCCGCGGGATTTCTTTCGCTGTTTTCGGTTCGGAGGCTGGCGTGAGGAACTACGACTTGGTGTATGTGATCAGACCCGACCTCGAGTCCGACGCGGTGCAGGCCACTGTGGATCGGATGACATCGCGGATCAAAGATCAGGGTGGCACCGTCGAAGCCGTCGACGTCTGGGGCAGGAAGCGGATGTCGTACGTCATCCGCAAGCATCGCGAAGGCCTGTTCGTGCACACGCGGTTCGCCATCGACGGCACCAAACTGGACGAGATCCGCCGCACGGCTGCGCTGAGCGAGGACGTGCTGAGGGCCACGATCACGATCGCCGTAGGGCCGGCGCCACAGCCGAAGAGCGCCCCGGCGCCGGCGCCGGTGTCTGTTCCGGCGGCGCCGCCCGCACCTGCGCCGGAGACCGCCGCCGCCCCCGAGACGGCAGCGCCCCCCGAGACCCCGGAGGTCTGAGGCGATCGTGCTCAATCGCATCATCTTGATCGGACGGCTGACGCGCGATCCTGAGCTGCGGTATGTGCCCAGCGGCCAGCCCGTGGCCAGCTTTACGCTTGCGGTGGACCGGCCGTTCGTGAACCAGCAGGGCGAGCGGGGGACGGACTTCATCGATGTGGTGGCCTGGCGCCGGTTGGCCGAACAGGTCACGACGCACCTCAGCAAGGGCCGCCTGGTGGCCGTTGAAGGCCGCCTGCAGATCCGGTCGTACGAGACGCAGGACGGACAGAAGCGAAAGGTCGCCGAAGTGGTCGCCGACGGCGTGCGGTTCCTGGATCGGAAGACCGCCGCACCAGGCGCCGCGGCCGCCGAGCCCGGCGTGGCGGCGGCCGAAGAGGAGCCGTCGGACGGCAGCGGCGGTGATGATGACGTTCCCTTTTAGAACAACAGACGTTGGTCGCTCGTCGACCAACCACCAACGATCAACGATCAACGAGTAACGGGGGTTCAAAGGGATGCCGGAAGGTCGACCAAAGAGAGAGTGGCGCGGGCGGCGGCCGAAGCGTAAGAACTGTACCTTCTGCAGCGAGAAGGCGCAGTTCATCGACTACAAAGACGTCGGCCGGCTGCGCCGCTTCGTCACCGAGCGCGGGAAGATTCTTCCGCGCCGGATTTCGGGTAACTGCGCCCGGCACCAGCGCGTGCTGTCGACGGCGATCAAACGCGCGCGCGAGCTGGCCCTGCTGCCATACACGGCCGAGTAACGACGGCGAGGGGAAGCGAGGAAACGAGGAAGCGAAAATTCCATGCTTCCCTGCTTCCTCGCTTCCGTGCTTCCATAGCATGGACATTCCATAATGGTCGCTCGCACATCGGTTCGGGGAATCACGGAAGGCGCCATCCTTGCGGCGCTCGTAGCGCTGCTGGCGATTGCGACCCGCTACGTCCCCGTGCTCGGTGCGGCGGCCGGGCTTGTCTGTCCGCTCCCGCTATCGGCGCTCGTGATTCGCCACGGCCTGCGCGCCGCGCTCCTGGCCGCCGTCGTCTCGGCTGTGATCGGCGGGATCATCGCCGGGCCGCTCGTCGGCGCGGGTATCTTGCTGGCCTTCGGGCCGCTGGGGATCATCCTGGGCGTCGGGGTCGCGCGCGGATGGTCGGCTACGGCGATCGTGCTCGGCGGAACCATCGTGGGCACGGTCGGAATCCTCGCCAACCTCGGAATTGCGCTGGCGTTGGGCGATGTCAATCCGTATCTCGTCATGATCGAGGGCATGCGCCAAAGCCAGGTGACGGCGGCGCAATTCTACCAGGGCCTGGGGATTCCGCGGGAACAGATCGAGCAGGTATCGGGCCAGATGCGACAGGTCCTCGACTTGATGCCCCGCCTGATCCCGCTGCTGATCGTGGTCGGCGGCGCCACGACGGCCTACCTCAACGTGGTCGTCGGCCGCCTGGTATTGGGGCGGTTCGGCTATCGGCTTCCGCAGTTGCCTCCCATCCGTCAATGGCGCGTGCCGGGTCCGCTGCTCTGGGTGTTTGTGGTAGGGTTCATCCTCTCGGCGTGGGGCCGGCTGTGGTCACCGTATCTGGAAACTGCGGGTCTAAACTTAGGCCTCTTGATGCAGGTGATGTTCGTGGTACAGGGGCTGATTGTGGGCTGGGTGCTGCTCGAACGCTATCGAACGCCCTCATGGATGCGATGGGTCGTGATC
Organism: bacterium; assembly: GCA_036505015.1. Lineage (GTDB taxonomy): Bacteria > Sysuimicrobiota > Sysuimicrobiia > Sysuimicrobiales > Kaftiobacteriaceae > DASXUC01. The sequence continues at coordinate 2,768 of DASXUC010000009.1, forward strand.
CTGTTTGCGCTCTCCAATCCGCTGCTCGCGCTGGTAGCGTTCTTCCTGGGGCTGGCCGACTCGGCGTTTCTGCTGCGTGATCGTTGGGCTTCGGCTCCGTCCGGCGCCAGGGCGTCATAGGAGATTTGGATGAAGGTGATCTTGCTGAAAGATGTCGAGGGATTGGGCCGCACCGGCGCGGTGAAAGAGGTCAAGGAAGGTTACGCCCGCAACTACCTTCTGCCGCGTGGGCTGGCGCGGGAAGCGACCGACGGCGCGCTGCGCGCACTGCGCGAAACGCAGCAGTCGCAGAAGGAACGCGAGGAACACAAGCAGTCCGAAGCGGCCGCGCTGGCGGCTGCGCTGGAACGATCCGTGGTGGAGATCGCGGCTCGTGCCGGCGAAGGCGGACGTCTGTTCGGGGCCGTGACGGCCCAGGATGTCGCCGACGCCCTTGCCGGTCGCGGGTATAACGTCACCAAGAAACAGGTGGAGCTCGACGACCCGATCCACGCCGTGGGATTCTTCAAGGTCCCCGTGCGGATCGCACCGGGCGTGGTAGCCCGCGTGGATATCAACGTCGTCGGCACAAAGTAACCGATGCCTCAGGTGCGCCGGATGAGGCCGGTGGTGAATCCCACCGGCCGGATCACAGAGCGGGAATCGCTGCGGCGTAGGATCGCCGCGCTGATCGGTGTGCTCGCCGGACTCTACGGGTCTGAGAAACTCAACCGCCGCGCGGAACGGCTGGACGCCGCCAAGCTGATGCGCAGCCGGCAACTCCCTCGACGCGTGCTGGCGCTGCAGCGATTGATCTTCGATGACGCCTCCGTGCGCACAGTCCCCAAAGAATCGGAGATTGCCGCCATCCTGGAAGATGCGCAGGAGCGCATTGCGGATCTGATGGCGCAGAAGACGGTCGGTGACGAGCTGCAGCGCCGGGTGGCCGACCGGATGCGCGAACGGCAGGAGGAGTACCTGCGCGAGATCCGCCTGGAGTTGCTCCAGGAACTCGGCACCGCTGAAACGCCGGCCACGCAGCGCAAGCTCGAGGAGCTGAAGCGGCTCGACCGGGTCGGCCTTGCCAAGACCGCGCTGGAAGCGTTCCGCCCCAAAAAACTCTCCCAGGTCGTCGGCCAGGAGCACGCCGTCCGATCACTGCTGTCGAAGCTGGCGATCCCCTTTCCGCAGCACGTCATCCTCTATGGGCCGCCCGGGGTCGGCAAGACCACAGTGGCGCGGCTGGTGCTGGAGGAAGCGAAGAAACTGCCGCACACGCCGTTCGGCAAAGAGGCGCCGTTCGTCGAGGTGGACGGATCCACCCTGCGCTGGGATCAGCGTGAGGCCACCAACCCGCTGCTGGGCTCCGTGCACGATCCGATCTACCAGGGTTCGCGGCGCGATTTCGCCGAAGCCGGCATCCCGGAACCGAAACTGGGGCTGGTGACGCGCGCGCACGGCGGCGTCCTGTTCATCGACGAGATCGGCGAACTCGACGCGGTGCTGCAGGCAAAACTCCTGAAGGTGCTGGAAGACAAGCGCGTGTTCTTTGAGTCGAGCTATTACGATCCGGACCACCCGCACCTGCCCGCGTACGTCCGGCAGCTGTTCGAGCGCGGGGCGCCGGCGGACTTTGTCCTCATCGGCGCGACGACGAAGGAACCGGATGAGATCAGTCCCACGCTGCGCAGCCGCTGCGCGGAAGTCTTCGTCGAGTCGCTGTCCCAGGAGGATGTGCAGAAGATCGTGCGGCAGGCCGCGCGGCGGGTGCGGGTGGAGCTGGGCACCGATGTGCCGCGGCTGATCAGCGACTACACGATGGAAGGCCGCAAGGCGGTGAACCTGCTGGCCGATGCCTTCGGCGTCGCGCTCTACCGCAAGCGCCCGGGGAGGCGGGGCGCCAAAGCGCGGGGCCGCGGCCGGCCGCGCATCACGGCCAGGGACCTGCTCGAGGTCGTGCGCGCGGGCCGTCTGTCGGCGAGTAGTTCGGTGAAGGCGTCGGATGTGCCGCAGGTGGGACGGGTCTTTGCGCTCGGGGTCGTACAGTACGTGGGCTCGATCATCGAGATCGAGGCCACCGCCTTTCCCGCCGGCCAGAAGCGGCGCGGGACGATCCGGTTCAACGAGACCGCCGGGACGATGGCCAAGGATTCCGTATTCAACGCGGCCTCGGTGATCCGTAAGACGGCCGGGATCGACGCGGCCAACTACGACGTGCACGTCAACGTCATCGGCGGCGGGCAGATCGACGGCCCCAGCGCGGGCCTGGCGGTGGTGCTGGCGATGCTGAGCGCGATCCAGCGCCGCCCGCTGCGGCAGGATGTGGCGGTCACCGGCGAGGTGTCCATCCAGGGCAAGATCAAGCAGGTTGGCGGCATCGCCGAGAAGATCTACGGCGCCAAGCAGGCGGGCATGCGCAAGGTCGTCATCCCGGAGGAAAACCGGCACGACGTTCCATCCGACGTGAAGGGTATCGACGTCGTGTTTGCCACCAGCATTGAAGACGTCTTCGCCCATGTCATGATGCGCCGGCGGGGAGCGTCCGTTCCACACTGAACGCACAGGTTCTTCAGGGTTTTCCAACAGCAAGATCGCAGTGACGTCGCAGGTCCCCCCCAAGGGTTAGGGCTGTTCCCCCAGAAACTTCAAGGGTCTATCTTCAGACATTGACCCGGTTGGGTCATCCAGGCCCCGTTGACGCACAAACATTTGTTCGCTAGAGTAGCCGTGTAGATACAAACGGAGGTTCGATCGTGTCGATCATTGTCCCGGTTGAGCGGATTCCCCCGCAAAATCTCGAGGCGGAGCAGGGCGTGCTGGGGTCGATGCTCCTCGACCGGGACGCGATTGCCCGCGTCGTCGAGATGCTGCGTCCGGAGGATTTCTATCGTGACGCGCACCGCCGCATCTACGAAGCCATGGTGGATTTGTTCGAACGCGGCGAACCGGTCGACCTGATTACCGTGACCGATCGCCTGCGGAACAAAGGCCAGCTCGATGACGTGGGCGGAGCGGGGTACGTCACGGGGCTGCTGAACTCGATTCCGACCGCGGCCAACGTCGAGTACTACGCGCGGATCGTGCTGCAGAAGTCGATGCTGCGCCAGCTCATCGCCGCCGGCACGCAGATCGCGCACCTGGGGTTCGAGGGCGAGAACGACGTCGAGCTGTTGATCGATCGGGCCGAGAAACTGGTCTTCAGCATCGCGAACCGCCGGTTGATCCAGGAGTTTCTCCCGATCCGCGAGATCCTCAAGGAAAGCTTCGAGCGCATCGACCGCCGGTACCAGGACAAGGGAACCGTGACCGGTGTTGCGACCGGCTTCACGGATTTCGATCAGCTTACCAGCGGGCTGCAGCCCGCCGACCTGGTGATCGTCGCCGCGCGCCCCTCGATGGGCAAGTGTTTGAAGTACGACGCGGAAATCGCCGACGCCAGGACGGGCGAAGTCTGCACGATCCAGGAAATCGTCAGCCGCCGCAGTGCAACCCTGTGGACGATCACGGAGGGCGGCACGCTGGCGCCCGCGGCGCCGTCGCAGTTTGTCGACGACGGCATCAAACCGGTCTATCGCGTCCGCACCGCCACCGGCCGCGAAGTGGAAACCACCCTGTCGCACCCGTTTCTCACCCAGAGCGGATGGCGCCGGCTGGAGGAACTCGGCGCCGGTGACGCGATCGCCGTCCCTGCCCGCCTCCCCATGTTCGGCCAGCTGGACCTCCCGGCATACGAAGTGAAGCTGCTCGCCTACCTGTTTGCCGCCACGATGCCGACCTCGGCGGTACTGGCGACTGATTACGCCGACGCCGTTGCCGTGGGAGAAGCGATCCGGGGCGCGACACGGCCGGTCCGAGCCGGTATAGCCGAATCCGCGACCGCTGACGAAGTGGCCCCGGTGCAGGGCGGCTCTGAAGCCGAGGTCGTCGGCACGTTGCGCACGCGGTATCCGGCGTTGAGCGGTCCACTCGGATCCCGCCGCCTGCCGCCGCTGATCTTCACGCTGCTGCGCGAGAAGGTGGTGTTGTTGCTGTCACGCCTGCTGGCATGTGTCAGTACCGTGGAGACCGAGCCGGACGTGGTCGTGCGCAGCACCCTGCCGTCGGTGCCGATGGCCCGCCAGGTGCAGCACCTGCTGGTGCGCTTCGGAGTGTTCGCGGGGCGCGGGGACGCGACCCTCACGATCGCCGGCGACGCCGCACGCGGCCTCTTCCGCGAGATCGGGATCCTGGGGTGGGAACGCCTGCGCACCTGGGCCCGGCATGACCAGGGCCAGCTGCTGGCGGCCGGGGACATCCGGTGGGATCCGATCACCGAGATCGCCTATGCGGGTGACGTGCAGGTCTACGACCTGACCGTGCCGCACGCGCACAACTTCGTCGCCAACGATGTCTGCGTCCACAACACCACGTTCTCGCTCAACATCGCGCAGCACGCGGCGATCCATCACAGCGTCCCGGTCGCGGTCTTCAGTTTGGAGACGTCCAAGGAGCAGCTGGTGCAGCGGTTCCTCTGCGCGGAAGCGGAAGTGGACGGCTCGAAACTGCGGACCGGCTTCCTGTCAGATTCGGACTGGCCGAAACTGGCGCGGGCGATGGGCCGCCTCTCCGAGGCCCCCGTGTTCATCGACGATTCCGCCAACATTTCCGTGATCGAGATGCGGGCGAAGGCGCGCAAGCTGAAGACGGAACACGGCCTGGGGTTGATCATCGTTGACTACCTGCAGATGATCCAGTCTTACAAGCGCACCGAGAACCGCACCCAGGAAATCTCCGAGATCGCCCGCTCCCTGAAGTCGCTGGCGAAGGAGCTCGACATCCCGCTGATCGCGGTCTCGCAGCTCTCCCGCGCCGTCGAGCTCACCGGCACGCGCCGGCCGCTGCTGTCTCATCTCCGAGAGTGCGTGACCGGGGACACGGTAGTCTGGGATGCCGACACTGGTCGCCGGTGGACGGTCGGGGATCTCGCCGCACAAACCAAGTGGCCCCGGTTACTATCTCTCGATAGGCAGGGACGACTTGTGCCCGTTCGCCCAGCTGCAGTCTTAGAGAAAGGCGAAAACCAAGTCTTCCAAGTTCGGACGAGCACTGGCAGGCGACTAAAGGCAACAGCTAACCATCCTGTCCTCACACCGCAAGGTTGGAACAAAGTAGGTGATCTACGCAGTGGCTCTCTCGTTGCGACGGCCCGTCGACTTCCAGTCCTTTCTCCAGGCGAGCCCACATTGAGTTCTGACCGGATGAGGCTCTTTGGTTACCTTATTGGCGACGGGAGTTACAAGAGTGGGAATCTGGTGACCTTCTGCAGTGCCGATCCTTTGACATATGGAGACTGTGTTGGCATTGCTGTGCGCGAGTTCGGAGTCACGACCAACCATCGAAAGATCCGGGGGACGCCGGTTGCGGAGTTTGTCGCTCTCTATCTATCACCGGGAGGCACCTTGCGGGGGCGTAAGTTTGGGAATGGTCTCAGACAATGGCTTCGAGAGTTGGGAGTCGAAGGGCAGGTGTCCTACACGAAACGTATTCCGGAGCGGTTCTTCGTAGAGGCTGACCACGCAGGAATACGGTCCTTGTTACGAGCGATGTTTTCAACGGATGGGTGCATAACCCGCCGGAAGTACCGGAACGGTACCTACCTCTGGGCACTTCACTACGACACGGTGAGCAGAGGGCTTGCCGATGACGTGCGCGATTTGCTCCTTAGGTTTGGGATCATTGCCCAGGTCAATTCCGGGTACAAAGGCAAAATGGCGACGGTACCAATTTATCGAGTGACTATCGAGGATTCGCGTCACTTGGCGCACTTCTGTGAGCTAATCGGGATTGAAGGAAGGAAGCAATTTCTAGTCGACCAATGCTCTGCGGAACTTCTGACGAGACGATCCAAATCTCAGATCGACCGACTTCCACTTGCTGCTACGCAGTCACTATGGAAGAAGAAGGAAGATGTCGGTCTATCGTGGCGCGAACTCGGCTTTAGGCTTCAGACCGGGAAAACTCTCGACCGACCACGCGCCGCCAGTCTCGCCGAACGCCTCGGAGCAGATGATGTTCTAAGACAGGCCACCGATGACATACTCTGGGACCGTGTTGTGGAGATCACTCCCTGCGGTGTTGAACCTGTCTTTGATTTGTCCATGCCGAAAACGCACAACTTTATTGCAAACGGAATAGCAGTTCATAACAGCGGGGAGCTTGAGCAAGTGGCGGATCTGGTCGTGTTTATCTACCGCGAGGATTACTACAATCCGGAAACCGACAAGAAGAACGTCGCCGAGATCCATATCGCCAAGCACCGCAACGGTCCCATCGGCAACGTGGAATTGTTCTTCCACAAGGAGTACAGCAAGTTTGGCAACCTCGAGCGTCGCCGCACCTAGGCAAACTTCTCTGGGCATGAATCGGAAGACCGTCATGCGCGATCGTCCTTCCCATCTGCGGGCGCTGGGGCTCATCGTGGCTACCGCGCTGCTGGCGGCATACCTCGCCGTTTCGCCGGCCAGCGCCCAGGCGCCGGCGTCAACGTTTCAGTATCCGTTCACGTGCAACCGCGCATCGCTGACCGCCGACTTCGCGGAGCGCGACAGGCTGCCCCAGACGAACACGCCACTACAGGATTGGTATCGTCTCGATCGCGATGGAACCTACCTCAACGGCGGATGGGGTCCGCGGGCGGCGGTCTATCCGGCTGCGACGGTGCCCATCAATGCGGGGTGCAGCCCTCAGACGTGGAAGCGCGAACGGATCCTGAGCGTCGCGATCCGCTACCTGAACGTGCCGGGCAATCCCGACGCGCTGGATTACCGCCATCACCACGTGCCGGCGTGGAATCCTCCCACCGATACGTTTCCCTCCGGCGACCGGGGGACACCGCAGGTCGCCACGGATTCCCCGTGGGGGGCGGGACGGGGCCTGGACTGTTCGAACTTCGCCTCCTGGGTCTACAACTACGGTCTTGGCACCCGCCCCACGAGCAACGTGCGGGCCCTCAACAAATCCCCTGGGCTGCCCGCCAGGGCCATCTCCAAGGATGGGCCCTTCATGCTTGGAGATCTCGTCTACCTGCATCCGACCAACGATCCGAATCGTGTCTCCCACGTTGTCATCTACATCAATGACGCCTACGTGATCGACGACCGGTGGGACTATGTCGGCCCCGACGGCCGGCCGCTGCGAGGCGTGCACATCCGGCCGCGGCGGGGGTGGTACCGCAGCGCCGTGCTGGGCGGCTGGCGGATTATCGGCGACTGAGTCGAACTGAACGCGCCGTGAGCAGTT
>DASXUC010000010.1:0-5177 GCA_036505015.1 bacterium
AGAAAGGAGGTGGCGGCACATGCGTACGTGGGACATGGAAACTCAGACGCACTTGAAGGAGCACGTGAAGTGGCCGGCGACCGGATCGCAGATCCTTGAGGCATGCAACATGATGGCCCACGTCCCCGAGACGGATCGGACGATAGCCAAGGAAAAGCTCGATCCGATGAAGTCCTACAAGTCGGTGGACGATGCCATGATGGACTTGAACAAGTAGCTTACCTGCCAGGCAAAGCGCCCGCCCAGACCCTTCGGTGGGCGCTTTGCTTGTTCCTCGACAGCCAGGACGCGGGCGGTATTTCAGAAAATCAAGGGATTCCAACTCCCGTACCTACTGCGAATGACGCCGCGCGGAAGACTGAGCACAATGATCAGCCCCCCGGCGATAAGGTCGCTGACCCGGGCCGCGAGCGGCGCCCCACCGAGGACCCAGGGGGCGACCATGATCGCGATCGCCAAGAAGATGTTGAGGAAGCGCACTACCCGGGCCACTTCCGCCATGGCCGTGACCGCGACCACTACGACCAGCGCCCCCAACAGGTGATCGCTGTCGGCGGCCCCTCCCCTGCTGTTGAAGAGGTCGGGTGCCGCCATCAGCCAGATGCCTAGCAGCGCGCTCACCGCAAGGGTCCACGGAACCGTCAGTCCCGACCACACGTCCCGCCAGGAATTTCCTGCCGGCCGCGCCAGCCCGAAGTCGCGGACGTGCTCGCCCATCGTCCCGCCGTTCCAGAAGAGCGTCCACACGGAGCGGCCGGTCCGCCTGCCGAGGAGCAGGAACTGGATCATGGCGATTACCTCATCCAGGGACAGTGCCACCATGACCAGCATGAAGAGGGCCGAAATCAGACAGAGGGTGCACCAGTCGCCGACCGCCAGCGGCTGCAAAATGATGAGCACAACGCTGACAATCCCCAGCGGAATGACGGCGACGCCAAACATCGCCACCATCCAGGGCATCGTGCGCCAGCGCCGCGAGTCGCCCATGACGGTCGACAGCAGTTCAATCATGTAGACGTAGGCTCCGAGCCCCGCGTCGGAAATCGGGAACATGCGCGACACGTCCGAGGTCAGGATCCGGGCCGTTCCTTCCCCAAAGAATGGATCCCAGACCGCGGGGATGTGGCCGAGCTGGAACGCCGACATGTAGCGCGACATAAAGTACGACACCAGGCCGAGGACGATGATGGGCGCGCGCTGCACCCACGTCGAGGGATTGTATGACCACCCGGGTGGTACTGCCACCCCGGGCATCTGCAGCCGCATCGGGATGATGACGGTGAGACTGACGACGAGCGCCCCAGTGAGCGTATCGTTGGCGTACGACGCGGGGTCGGGGGCCCAGAAGACCAGCGGCGCGAACATGACCCAGAGGCCGACCGCCGCGTTCGCCCACGGGGCCCACAGATGCTCCCGATACGTCAGCGCCGCCAGCACGATGATCAGCGCTCCGCTGATAACGTCGCTCCAGGCAAGCGCGCTGCTCGGATAGGCGAGCGCGGACGGGCTGGCGATCAACCAGGCCCCCAGAAAGGCCGCGGCGACGTGGGCCCACTTCTCCGCGACCACCATGTCGGTCATCAGCGGAACCTTCAGGGGCTCGATGACCGGCCCCGTGTCGCGCGCAGCGATCTCCTGAAACAGCGACGCCTCGCGGTCGAGCAGGTCTTCCGGAAGGTCGCGGACCAGCGCCATCGCTTCCTGCATCGGCCGCATCATCTCAATGTGCCCGGCAGGATCGGTCTCCATCAAACGCTGCGCATGGGCGTCATGGCCGCGCTGCTGGGCCGCCTCCCGCTCGCCCAGGCCCTCCAGCAGCGACTGCTGCGCACGGAGTGCTTGCAGCCGCCGGAGCTCGTCCGCACCCTCAGGCGCGCGTGTCTCCTGCTCCGGGGCTTCCATGCCGTGGCCGGTGTGCTGATGACTCATGTCCCCGCCCCGCCGCCGTGGTGGTGTGCGTGTGTCCCGGCGAGTTCCTGCAGCTGCTTCAACCGGCGGGGATCGAGGTCCAGGTCTGGTGCCGCCGCGGCGGGAGGCCGCGTCTCTCGCAGCCAGGACGGCAGGGGCAATTCGTTTTCGCGGTACCAGGCCCATGGATCAGCCAGCAGCGCCGCGGTAATCGCCGGCAGCGTCTCGCGGAGCGATCGCTTGGGGGTCCATCCCACGGCCGACTCCGCCCGCGCGATATCCAGCTCGAAGTGATCATCCGCGAGATCGATCATCCAGGGCTTGATGTAGGGCTTGCCGTTCAGCGGCAGACGCTCCTGGAGAGTGGCGCCGAGCCGCGCCAGCCACTTCGGAATGGGCCGGGTCGTCCACGCCTCGCCGTGCAGCTCCTTCGCGATCATGGTCTGCAGGTCGCCATACCCCATGGTCTGCGGCTCCCCGACCAGCAGAGTCAACTCGGCAGGGAGCTCGGTTCTGCGTCCGGGAAGGCGTTCGTACAGATCGACCACGTCGTCTAAATGGACCATGGCCTGGCCGTGGGTCAGGTCTCCCGGAAAGACATACGCCTCAACTGTGCGCTCGTAGGTCCGCTGGATCTGGTACGGCAGCGTCGCCGAGTGCCCGAGCTCGTTGTAGACGCCCGCGATCCGCAGCAGGACCACCGGGACGTCGCCGCGTTCGTGGAGGATCACTTGTTCTGTCCGCAGCTTCGATTCCGGATATGCCCACTTCGGTTGACGCGGGGAGTCCTCGTTGATGGGCCGGCCGGGCTCGGTAGGCGCGTGGACGAGCATGGTGCTGGAAAAGATGAACTGTTCCACGGTAAAGCGCTCGCGCAGCATTCGCAGCAACCGCCGCGTGCCCTCGATCGTCACCCGCTCATACAGGGGACTCGGCGCGCCCGAAAAGTCGTAGTACGCGGCGAAGTGACAGACCGACGCCAGGCGCTCGCCGTGCCCTTCCCGCACGGCATCGAGGCCGCGCGCCAGACTCGCCTCGGTGGTGAGGTCGACGTAGAGACACTCCGCGGTCGGCGGAGGATGCGAGGGAGCGCGGCGGTCGAACCCGACGACGTCGAACGACGCGCTCAACGCTCGGGCCACGTCGTAGCCGAGGAACCCGCTGCTCCCGGTGACCAGGATCGTACCGCGCTGCGCTGTCATCCTCAAATAGATGAATACCCCGGTCGTGTGCAAAGCGCCTTCTGGCCTGATACGCTGAGTGTATGCATCCCCATGATCATGGCGTCATCGACCCGGCAATCGTGACGACCGCGCGGGGGATCTGGGCGATCAAGTGGTCGTTCGTGGTGCTCACGGCGACCGCGCTGCTGCAGGTCGCCGTTGTCGTGCTCTCAGGCAGCGTCGCACTGCTGGCGGACACCATTCACAATTTTGGCGACGCCGCGACGGCCGTCCCGCTGTGGATTGCCTTCCTGCTCGCGAGGCTGCGCCCCACGAAGCGGTTTCCATTCGGCTACGGACGCGTCGAGGACCTGGCCGGGGTGGTCATCGTCCTCATTATTCTGTTCAGCGCGGTCGTCGCCGGCTACGAGGCGATCGACCGCCTCATCCATCCCCGGGCGATCGGGTACCTGGGTGTCGTGGCCGCCGCCTCAATCATCGGCTTCATCGGCAACGAAGCGGTGGCCGTCTTCCGGATCCGGGTGGGCAAGGAAATCGGCAGCGCGGCGCTCATCGCCGACGGGTACCACGCGCGGGTGGACGGTTGGACGAGCCTCGCCGTGCTGGTCGGCGCGGTCGGCGTCTGGCTGGGCTACCCACTGGCCGACCCGCTGGTTGGCCTGGGGATTACGGTCGCCATCCTCGGCATCGTCTGGCAGTCCGGCAAGGCGATCTTCACGCGGATGCTCGATGGAGTCGAGCCGGGGGTCATCGATGAGATCCAGCACGCCGCCCACCACGTCCGCGGCGTGCGCGCCGTGACCGAGGCCCGCGCCCGCTGGGTGGGACACCGGCTCCACGCGGAAGTGAACGTCGCCGTTGCGGGGGATCTATCTGTGGCGGAGGCCCACGCCATCGCCAAAGAAGTGCATCATCAGCTGCTCCACCACGTCCCCTATCTCGCCGGGGCCACGATCCACGTCGATCCCGCCGACGAGGCTGGAGAGGCGCACCACCGGGTCACCGCCCACAGCCACGACGGCCTGCCGGTTCACTCTCACTAAGCGGGTCAAACCAGAGCGACCGCGATCGCCGACGCGAGGAACCCGTAAGCAAAGACCAGCAGTCCGCCGGCCGATAACTCCAGGTGTTCGGGCACACGCAGATACCGCAAGGTCACCCACGCCAGTGGAATGATAAACAGGTAGCCAAACAACAGCAGCCCCATGCGCCGCCTCGCCCGTTACTGACGTGGTTCCGACGATCCGCCGTTGAAAGCCTAACCGATCAGCCGCCTTGGCGCGACCGCCAAATAGGCGTCTTCGACCATCTCAGCTACCTTCTTCCACGCAAGGCGCCGGTCCAGGCGTACCCCCACCCAGCCGAGGTACCCGACGTACGGCGGGACGAAGTAGTGCCGCGGATCCGACTCGACCATCGCCCGCTGCATGTCCGGTGCCGCGGCGCACCACAGGGCCAGCCGTCCGTCCTCATGGTGGTTGTCCATGAACGTGACAAATGCCTTCTTGCCCCGGATGAAAAATGCCGGCGAACCGTGGCTGAGGCGTTCGCTCGTTTCAGGCAGTGCGAGGCAGAGTGCTCGAATACGCCCTAGCGGTGTGGCAGGTGACGGTCTCCGGTGCCGGGCCATGCGTAGCAGGCTAACTGAGCGCTTCGATGTCAGCGGTAGGATACATCCGCTCGACTTTGCCCTTCTGCTCGAGTAACACTGTGGCAACCTGATAGTCGGGGATGACGCGCACGATGGTGCCCTCGGGCTGGCCCTGCTCGCCGACGACCTTGACCTTATCCCCGGGCTGGATGGCCCGGCCGTTTCGATCTGTGGCCTGTTCGCGTGTGTCGATCATGTCCGTCCCCTCACGTGACTTGGTCCCTCTGAGAGATCATTCCTCCAATGCGAGACGGTTTCGGAGCCGGGCCAGCAGATCCCGCCGCGTCACCGCGCCGACGAGGCGGGAACCGTCCTTGACGACCGCCTGGCCGGTCGGTGAGGCGGCTACCGTCATAAAGGCGTCATAGGCATTCTGCGACGCCGAGACCGTCGGGCATTCCGATTCCGGGACCATCGCGTCGGCCACCGTCACC
>DASXUC010000011.1:0-56821 GCA_036505015.1 bacterium
CCGAGTAGGCTCATTCGACCCACCTCCTTCCGCCCCGCGCTTGTCCAGCGCGCAGCCCCAGGCTACAGTAGCGGCAGATATGCGGCATTATGACAGTGAAACGTACCCTATGCCAAAACGGTCAGTCCGGCAGGCGGAAGAGCGGCTGAAGCGACGTGGGAAGACCTCGTTCCCGGTCGAGTGGATGTTTGCACCTTCGAATCGGCCCTTAACTCGAGACGAGCGCGTGGTCTTAGCTCATCTTCGGGACAAGGTGCTTCCTCTGGCGAACAAGGACGCGCTAGCGGCGCGGCAGTTGTATCGGCAGGGACAGACGTCTGCGGAAATTGCCAAGAAGCTCGGGGTCCCTCAGAGAAGGGTCAGATTCTGGCTCCAACACAAACTCCGTCCGATCCGCGATCGTAGGCTTAGGTCCATCAGAGGGTATGCTTATGTCGAGCGCCAGGAAGGAGGCGTTCTTCCTCTGATAGTTTTCCATTTGACTGGGTCCTGCGGCTACAACGAGTTCACACTGGTCAAGTCCGACGTCAACCATGTCGGAGAGATTGGCATCGGCTATTGCCGGAGGTGCAAGCGAAGACACGAATTTGCCGTTATTGCGCAGAAGCCTGCGCCCTATGAATTGGCAGAGGAATGGCTGCAGACCAATCCTCGCAGCAGAGTCGCGGTCGGCATGAAGAAGCGCTTATCTGCCTTGTTCTAACTGCTGGCGGCAACCGGCTATGCAGAGATCACCCGATCCGCACCCAAGGGGAGCCGTGCTCCCGGTCCCTCCGCAAAGTAAGGCGCGCAGGAACCCGGATGGGGTCGGGCACCATCGTCATACCGAGTCGATCCCAAACCGCAGCACCCTCTCGCGCATGGCGAGCAGCGCCACGACGTTCGCGTAGTCGTCGTGCCCGCCCCGTGGATGGTCGATCCGTGTCCGCCCGCCGGGGAGGGCGCGCTTCTCCAGGCTATGGAGCTCGCGCCGCAGCTGCGGATGGTCGGGCAGCTCCACGCGGCCCTGTGCCAGCAGCGGCTCCAGCTCCAGGTACGCAGCGGACTTGTCCCGCGGAGACTCCTCGTAGGCGATCCCGGTGTCCGCGAACCGCTCGCGGACCCAGCCCGCGGCGTACTTGTCCCCGGTGACGGCGCGGCACTCGTAGGTCCGCAGGATGCCTGCGATCTCCGCGACGACAGCAGACAGGTTGGCTCCGATGGCCTTCCACCCTCGCAGGCAGTCCACCACCAGGCGCTCGCCGTGGTTGTGTCCCACGGCGAAGGCGAACGTGTCCGGCCCGCCGCCGCTCGGGTCCACGGCGGCGCGGTAGAACACACCTGGCTGCGGCGGCAGGTCGCCACGGCCCTCCACGACCCCCGCAGATACCCACGCCTCGGCGAGGAAGGCCTGCAGATCGTCCACAAACTCCGCCTCGTACTCGCGCTCGTACCGGCGAGGGTCAATCCGCCGCTCGCGCGCCAGCCGCGCGGCGGCGATGCTAGGATTCATCAGCGCGGTGCTGGCCTTCCACACCAGCCGGTCAGGGTCGTCCTGCCCGAAGCGCTGCGCATCGTCCCAGAGTACCCCGCTCTTCAGGTACGGAGTGCTGATCTTCAGCAGTTTGGGAGACGCGAACCCGAGCATCCCGCGCCGGATGCTGGTCTGCACCTCGACGTCCGAGTCCGTCGACCCCTCCAGGCGATAGAAGCCTACCTCGTCGAGGACGCCCACCGGGATGCTCCACCCTCGGAGGCTGCGCTGTGTACAGGCGAAGGTGGCGATGGTAACGCCGTTCCGCATCGTCATCTCCGAGGACAGGACCTCCTCGACCTCGCCCCACAGCAGCGAGGAACGGCGCAGGTAGTCCCGGATGTACGTGAACGCGATCCGCGCAGCCCGCTGGTCCTGCGCCACGAGGGGGACGACGGCGCGCTCGCCGGTGTGCAGCTCGTCGGCGTGTCGCCCGAACAGCGCCTCGTACAAGACCACCGGCGCGGCGATCCGCGAGTCCTTGCCGGACCTCGCCCCGGCGATGACAGTCACCTCGGAAAAGGGCTCCGCGGGCCACGCCTCCCGGCCTGTGCATTGTCGGTAGAGCTCGACGTGCTCATCGGACGCCGGGAGCGCGTACATCGCCCGCAGCAGCGCCTCCTGCGCGGAGCTAACGCTGAGGCCCAGAAGCTCGGGATCGGTAAGGAACTCGACGATGTCCAGAGCGACACCCTCAATCGGTTACGCTGTTAGGTCCAACTCCACGATCGCGGCGGGTCTCGGGTAGTACACGATCACCCGCTCCTCGCCGACGAAGTTGACCAAGTTGTTCCGCAGCTTCGTCACCGCGTCCATGAAGATGGCCGGACGCTCCACCGTGGGAGTCCCGCGCCTGTCCAGCGGAGAGGCCGGACGGTAGCGGAGCCACGTTTTCCGGTTGCGTTCCGGTCGCGAGGGTTACGGAATGTGCATCCTGCCTGATCACCTGGGCCGACCTCCTGCCGGGACCGCACCCGTTCGGCTACGGTCTTCTCCTCTTCGCGCGGCGGGTCGGGCGGGGTGGCTACCACGCGCCTCCGCCTTGCCGCGAACCCGCCGCCGGAAGCAGAGAGCGAGAGGGACTGCGGATGACCACCGACTGCTGGTTTGTCCCGACGTTGACCAGACGCCGGTAAGGAGCCGAAGCTCCAAGTCGGTATTCACTTCCCCCTCGCTCCCTGCTCCCCGTCGCTTTCTCTTGCTCCTCTTCCTAGTGGACGCGGAGTCCTATCGCCGCCATTTTCGGCGCACGTAGGGCACCGCATCCCCGCGTTTTCTCACGGAGCCCTTCCCTAACTGATCCGCACACTGCTCGGCCTCGCGGGGTTGGTCTCTGCCCCGGGTGACCAGCTCACCGGCGTAACGCCGCGAGCCTCCTCTTGTGCGGTTGTCTCTGCCCGGCCTGGAGAGTTTGTTGCGCGAGCGGCGTCGTACCCGCGAAGGTGGAGGGCGCGTGCCCTCCGACACTATTGTCCCTGATCTTTCGCCGTTTGCGTGGAGGAAGAGTTTTCGGGGCTGCCCGCGTGGAGGTGCGGGGTGCGAAAGTCGCGACCGGACGGCGACCG
Organism: bacterium; assembly: GCA_036505015.1. Classification (GTDB taxonomy): domain Bacteria; phylum Sysuimicrobiota; class Sysuimicrobiia; order Sysuimicrobiales; family Kaftiobacteriaceae; genus DASXUC01. The sequence continues at coordinate 3,079 of DASXUC010000011.1, forward strand.
GCGGACATCCGGAAAGGGCTGGCGTTTCGGTTTTGACCGTGGAGAGTACGTTTCTGACATGGCGGCGCGGGGAGAGCAAAGGAGCGGGAGCGATGCCTTCCGGAAATCGTGCTATCTTGACGGGAAATCAACCTGCATGAGCAGAAACCCGACGTCTAGGGGCGGCCCGAGGGTTTTGCACGCAGGGGGTCAGGGGTTCGAATCCCCTCGTCTCCACCATGATTGCCGACATTGAACAGGTCGTCGATTTCGCTTTTCATTCGGCGGGATTTGAACCCGCGACCCGAGGGGGGTGCGGGGGAGCGCTAGCTCCCCCAGGTGGTAAAGGGGGCAGCGAGCGACGGGCTATCTTTTCATTAGGCAACGCTTCCCTCTCGTTCGCGAGCGATCCGGGGGACTAGTCCCCCGGAGGAGGGAGCGTAGCGACCGACGGGTTAGCGGGTTCAAATCCCCTCGTCTCCACCAAAGATGGTGGGGGGCGGCGTATGCCGCCCAATCCTATTTTCCCTCGCCCCGATAGGGGGAGAGGGCGCAGGGTGAGGGGCAAAATCGAACCCGGGAACTCATATCAGGAAGGAGATCTTCCATGGGTCAAAAGATCAAGTTATTCGTCTATCCCGTCAGAGATCTCGCCGCGGCGAAGACCCTCTACAGCGCACTTCTGGGTGTCGAGCCGTACGCGGACGCGCCGTATTACGTCGGTTTCCGGGTGGATGACCAAGAAGTAGGTTTGGACCCCAATGGCCACAAGCAGGGCATGACCGGGCCGATCGGTTATGTCGAGGTCCGCGACGTGAGAAGCGGCCTGCAAGCGTTGATCAAGGCCGGAGGGCAAGTGCAGCAAGACGTCAAGGATGTCGGCGGGGGTAAGCTGATCGCGACCGTCAAGGATGGCGATGGTAATATTGTCGGCCTCATGCAATCGCCCTAGCAGCAGAGACCGGCACAATGTCCTCGGATGAGACGCAGCGCCGTCAGTTTCTCCGCCACACCGTCGCGACCCTGGCTTATCGCGGCGGGAAGGTGATCCGCGATGCCCCCGAGGGGTTCGCGGCGGTACGGGCCTGCGAGACGTGCCGGACGGCCGGCGAGATCCTCCGCCATGTCGGCGACCTGCTGGAGTGGGCGTTTTGGCTCGCCAAAGGCGAACGCGGGGGGCGAGGCGGCACTGAGCAACTGTGGGAGGCCGACGTCGAACGGTTCTTTGAACGCCTGCGCCTGCTCGACGAGTACCTCGCTTCCGATGCGCCGCTCGGTAACCCTCCGGAGAAGATCTACCAGGGGCCTATCGCCGATGCGCTCTGGCACGTCGGTCAGATCGCGACGCTGCGGCGCCTCGCCGGTTCGCCGATCCGGGGCGAGAACTACTTTCGGGCCGAAATCGAAGTAGGCCGGGTCGGCCCCGATCAATCGTCCAAGCGCGTCGAATTCGACTAGCGATTGGTCACGTTCGACGAGATTCAAACTGGGATTCGGCTTCTCGCCGGGCTCCCGGCAATCTTCGGCGATCCCATCACTCCCCATGCCGCTGCCCAAACGCTCCGCCGGCGGCTCCAGCATCGCGACGAGGACTTCCTGGCTGTGCTGCGGACCGCTGTTTTCCGGGACCCGACCAGTCCGTACTATCGATTGCTGGATGCCGCGGGCTGCGAGTACGCGGACGTGGAGCGGCTCGTCCGCGCCGACGGCATCGAAGAGACCCTGCGTGGTCTGTACCGGGCCGGCGTCTACCTGGAGGTCGACGAGATCAAGGGGCGGCGCCCGGTCGTAAGGGGGAGCCTCCGATTCGAGGTCCAGCCCGCAGACCTGCGGAACGCCGCCTCACGCGTCCGCCTTCCGGTGAGGACGAGTGGGAGCCGCAGCGGGGGGATCCCCGTCCCTATCGACATCCGTCACATCAGGGAGTGGGCCGTGGACACCTGCCTCCTGCTGCACGCGGCGTCCCCCGACACGCGTTGGGCTCATGCCGACTGGGAGGTCCCCGGTGCGGGAGCCGTCATCCGTCAGATCGAGTACGGCAGTCTCAGCGACTGGCCGCTTGAGTGGTTCTCGCAAGTCGATCCCAGGACGCCTGGTCTTCACCCTCGCTACCGCTGGAGTGTCCGGCTCGTCCGTTGGGGAGGGTACCTCGGCGGGCGCGCGCTGCCCCGGCCAACGTACGTGCCGGTCGATCGAGCCGAGGTCGTCGCCTCATGGATGCGCGCCCAGCTGCGCGCGGGCAGGACACCGCACGTCTTCACGTTCGCGAGCTCCGCGGTCCGGGTGTGTGAAGCAGCGGCGAGTGAGGGGATCGACGTGACCGGCGGCTGGTTCACCCTCATCGGGGAGCCGACGACAGCGGCCCGGCTGCGGGTCATCCGTGCCGCGGGCGCTCGCGGTGTGCCGCGCTACTCCTCCATCGAGACCGGGCCTGTCGCATTCGGCTGCCTGAACCCGACGGCTTCTGACGACATGCACGTCCTCGGAGACCTCTATGCCGTCATCCAGCCGCATCCGGACGCTCCCGGCCGCCTGCCGGCCGGCGCGCTGCTCGTTTCATCGCTGCGCTCGACAACGGCCATGGTCTTCTTGAACGTATCTCTGGGAGATCTCGGGACGCTGTCTCCACGGTCATGCGGGTGTTCCCTCGAGGCCCTGGGATGGCCACTGCACTTGCACTCGGTCCGCAGCTACGAGAAGCTGACCGCTGCGGGCATGACCTTTCTCGATACGGACGTGATTCGTGTCCTTGAGGAAATCCTGCCCGCCTGTTTCGGCGGCGGGCCGACCCACTATCAACTCGTGGAAGACTCGGGATCCGCGGGGGAACCCCGCCTCCGGCTCCTCATCGATCCGGCGGTCGGCCCCGTGTCCGAGGATAAGGTGGTGCAGGCATTCCTCACCGCCATCGCGCCAGGCTCGGGCGCGGAACGCGTGATGAGCATGGCATGGGCACGCGCAGGTGTGCTGCGCGTCGAGCGTTGTCCACCGATCACCGAAGCGTCCGGTAAGATCCTGCATCTGCACGTGCACCACTAGGTGATTACTGCGGATTAAAGAACTCAGGGAGCAATTGACCGCCGGTTGGGGAAGGGCGTTGACGTGTGGTCGCTGTCGCAGTTCGCTTGCGTGGCACCCTCGTTCGCGGAGGCGGGAAGCCGGTGGCGAGTCCGTCGGCTTCGATCTGGAAGAGCGTCTCAGCGTCCGGCAGCCCGGGCAGCCGATGCCGGCCGAGGCTGCGGAAGCGGATACCATCCGGCACCGACAGTCCGACGGCGGCCCGCGTCCGGCCCGACACGACAATCTGTCCACCATGCGCCGCAGCGCACACGCGTGCCGTGGTATGGATGGCGATGCCGATGTAGCCGGTCTCGGTGAGTTTGGGACGGCCGCTGTGGATCCCCATGCGGATCCGCACGTCAGACCCGTCGGGCCAGGTCCGTTCCCCAAGCCTGCGCTGTATGACGGCCGCTGTCTGGACGGCGTCGAGCGGGCGCTCGAAGACCGCGAAGAACTCATCGGCGCGGACATCGATCTCGCGGCCGCCCGCCTGCGCCAGCGCGGTGCGCACGATGCCGCGGACCTCATTCAGCACGTCCCCGTACCGATCGCCCAGCCGGTGCAGGAGCGGGGTAGAGGCCTCGATATCGGTCATCAATAACGTGACGAATCCCGTGGGAAGCGCCGGCCTATCGGCGGTCCCGGCGCGTTTCTTCTCTGACTGCAGCTGGCCGGTGATGAAGCCGATCGGCACGATGCGGTATTTCTTCGCGGCGACAAGCAGCCGCTTGCGCGCACGCTCCCGCGCCGTGTCGTCCTCAAAGGCGACCTGGTTGAACCGGGCGAGCGCGTTCCGGACATGCGCTTTGTCGTGGATCGGCAGAAGCCTTCGGCCGCGGGAGTCGATGTAGGCGAAGGCGCGGTCTGGAAGACGGGCCCGCTTGCGGGCACTAAGCGTGGGCATGTTCCAATGATACCCTCTGCCTGGCACGGGTGAAGTATGATATCTGAAAGACTGTCTGCTCTGGGAGAGACTGCCATGTGCCGCAACATCAAGACCCTGTTCAATTTCGACCCGCCCGCCACCGATGAAGAAATCCGGGACGCCTCGCTTCAATTTGTGCGGAAGCTTTCTGGGTTCACCAAGCCTTCGCGGGCTAACGAGGCGGCATTCAATCGCGCGGTCGAAGAGGCGGCGGCGGTCGCCCGCACTCTATTGAGTTCGCTCGTGACCTCCGCCGAGCCGCGCGATCGCGAGGTCGAGGCCGCCCGTGCCCGCGCCAGAGCGGCGGAGAGGTTCGGAACCGCCCGCGCTTGAGTCCGGAACAGGAAGTCCTCGTAGCCGCCGGCCGCGAGATCTCCATCTCCAACCCGGGCAAGATCCTCTTCCCCAAACCCAAACACACGAAGCTCGATCTCGCCCGCTACTATCTCGCGGTGGCCGACGGAGCGCTGCGCGGCGCCGGGGACCGGCCCAACATGCTGGTGCGCTATCCCGATGGGATCGCGGGCGAATTCTTCTATCAGAAGCGCGCGCCGCGGTCGCGCCCGCCGTGGATCGAAGTGGTGTCGCTGCGCTTCCCGTCAGGACGCAGCGCGGACGAGGTCGTCCCGCGCGACGCCGCGGCGCTGATCTGGATGGCCAACCTGGCCTGCCTCGAACTCCATCCCCATCCCGTCCGCGCCGATGACCTTGACCATCCCGACGAGCTGCGGGTGGACCTCGACCCGGTCCCGGGGGTGAAATGGGCCCAGGTGCGCAAGGTCGCGCGCGTGGCCGAGGCGACGCTGCGGGACTTTGGGCTGATCGGCTGGCCCAAGACGTCCGGCTCGCGCGGCATGCACGTCGTCGTGCGCATCGAACAGCGCTGGACGTTTGACCAGGTACGCCGCGCCGCGCTGGCGCTGGCGCGCGAGGTCGAGCGCCGCGCCCCGCGCACCGCGACCAGCAAGTGGTGGAAAGAAGAGCGCCACGGCGTGTTCGTAGACTACAACCAGAACGCCAAGGATCGTACGGTGGCTTCGGCGTACTCGGTGCGGCCCACGCCCGACGCGCGCGTGTCGGCGCCGCTGAGGTGGGACGAAGTCGACGACTGCGATCCCAGGGACTTCACGCTGATCACCATGCCACGGCGCTTTGCGAAGATCGGCGATCGGCACGCGGGCATCGACGAACAGCCCGGGTCGCTCCAACTGTTGCTCGAACTGTCAGAACGCCACGAGCGCGAGGGCCTCGGTGACGCGCCGTGGCCGCCGCATTTCCGGAAGCAGCCGGGCGAGCCCGTGCGCGCCCAGCCGTCGCGCCGCCGTCCTGCACCGCAGGGGACAGGGCGCCGCACGCCGGTGCACCCGCTGATCGAGATCAGCCGGGCGAAACGTAAGCAAGAAGCGCTCGCCGGATTCGAGCGCTGGAAGGCGCGGCATCCCCAAGCGGCGGCGCACCTCAAACCGGCCGATGTGCTCGTGGACGCCATGCGCGGCCGCTTCACGACCTGGACGCGCGTCCGCGTGAATCTGCAGCACGTGCCGGTCAAGCACCGGCCCGCTCAAGAACCTCTGGACCCGGACGAAAAGACCTTATCGAGCTGGTAAGGGCGCGTGACCTCGAGCTGGTCGTAGCGGCAATCGCGCGGCCGCTTATCGGGTCGCCAGCGCAGGAACGTCGCGGCATGGCGGAAGCGGTCGCCCTGCAGATGGTCGTACTTGACCTCGCAGACCCGCTCGATGCGCAAAGGTTCCCAGGAGAGATCCTTACCGGCGCTCCAACGGCTCTGCCCGCCGGGCATGCGGCCGACTTCACCGGCGTCCACCTCCGCCCACGCCCGCCACGGATGATTCTTCAGCGCGTCTTTGCGGAGCGGGGCGAGGTCCTTGACGAGCTGTTTGCGCATTTCCATGGTAAATGACGACGTGACGCCCACGTGCTGCAGCATCCCGCGGCCGTCGTACAGGCCGAGCAGCAGGGAGCCCACCGCGTCCTTGCCCGCCCGGTACCAGCGGAACCCGGCGACCACGCAGTCGGCGGTGCGCGCATGCTTCACTTTGATCATCGCGCGCTTGCCCGGCTGGTAGGGGACGTCCAGCGGCTTGGCGACCACGCCGTCCAGTCCGGCGCCCTCGAACTGCTTCAGCCACTTCGCGGCGACGGTCCTGTCGCGGGTGACCGGGGTCAGGTGCAGCGGCGGCTTCACGCCGGTGAGCAGCCTCTCCAGCAGCGCCCGGCGCCCGGCCTGCGGCGTTGACATACGGTCGCGGCCATCGGCGGCGAGCACGTCGAACGCGACGAACGACGCCGGTGTGTCCTTTGCGAGTTTCGACACCCGCGAGGCCGCCGGGTGCAGCCGCAGCTGCAGCGCGTCGAAATCGAGCCCGTGCGGCGTTCTGATCACGATCTCGCCGTCGATCACGCAGCCTGCCGGCAGTTGCTCGAGAAACGCCCCATGCAGTTCGGGGAAATAGCGGTCGAGCGGCCGCAGGACGCGGCTTTGGATGTAGACGTCGGTTGCGCTGCGAAAGACGATGGCGCGGAATCCATCCCATTTGGGTTCGAACAGAAAGTCCCCGCCGGCGGGGAGGGCGTCGGCCAATTTGGCCAGCATCGGCTCGATCGGCGGCGCGATCGCGAATGACCTGGGGTCGGGGCCCATATGAGCTCACGCGCCCCGGCGTGGAGGAACACTTCGAGGGGCGGTTCGACTAGGACTTCAATTCGAATACCAGCAGGTGCACGTTTGACGTTCCGACGTTGACGGTCTCGTGCTCGCCGGCATCGATCCAGAGTGCCTGACCCGGCTTCAGTTCGAACTCGGCGCTCTTGCCGCCGGGGAAGGTCAGCCGGTTCGTACCGCCTTCCATGACATAGACGACGTGATCAGGATGTCCGTGCATGACGGCCTTGTCTCCCGGTTTGAACGTAACGTCGAACACCCTGACGCGGTCGTTTTCCATGATCAGCTTGTAGACGTGGGATGCAACCTTGGCCGGATCGGCTCCCTGCGTCATTGCGGTTCTCCTCGTGAGGTTATTGTGTGGACCGTATGACGTTCGGCTCGTTTCCCCACCGCTCCTGCATCGCTACATCAGGACGATCGGTTCGACGGTTTCAAGCAGGCGAAGACGAAGGCTGATGCGCCGTCAGCGGCGGCAGGGCGCGCTCGATCTCGGCGCGGTTGGGTTCCAGCCACGGCGGCAGCACCAGATGCGCGCCGAGTTCCGCGGCGGTTTCATCCACCGTAAAACCCGGCCCGTCGGTGGCGATCTCGAACAGCACGCCGCCCGGTTCGCGGAAGTAGATCGAGTGGAACCAAAACCGGTCGATGATCTCGCTGATCGGCGTGCCCGTGTCGTGAAGCTGCTGCCACCACTGCTCCTGCTGGGCGTCGTCCGGCGTGCGCCAGGCGACGTGGTGGATCGTGCCGACCGCGACCCGCCCGCGCGGTGTATTGGGCGCGATGACCAGGTCCAGCCACGCGCCGGACCCCCCGGGCCCGAGCGCAAATCGCTGCCGGTTCTCCGACGCCGCGGTGGATCGAAATCCCAACGGCCCACTGAGAAATGGCGCCGTCGGCCGGTCGGAGGCTTCCATCAGCGTGATGCTGTGCAGGCCCCGGATGGCATGCTCCGCGGGCACCGGTCCCTCCGCCCAGAAGTGCCATGGCCGGGCGGCGGCGTCCGGAGCGGCGACCAACTCCAGCGATTGTCCGTGGATGTCGGAAAAGGAGAGCACGTCCTCGTCGAACCGCTTTGTCGGTCCCTCCCACGCGATGCCCGCGTTGCTGAGCCGCTCCATCCAGTACGGCAGGGCGTCTGACGGGACCGCGAGCGCCACCGCGCCGGCCTGACCGGCCCCGATCCTGCCGGTCTGCGCTCCCGGCCACGCGAAGAACGTCAGGTCCGTGCCGGGACTGCCGGCCGCGTCGGCGTAGAACAGATGATAGGTGCCTGGATCATCCTGGTTCACCGAGCGCTTCACCAGGCGCATGCCCAGCAGGCCCACGTAGAAGTCGGCATTCTGCTGTGGGTCGCCGCAAATCGCGGTGACGTGGTGCATCCCGCCGAGGGTTCGATGCTGTTCCGTCATGGCCGGTTCCATCTCTATGGTAGGGGAAGAAGGGTCAGTGCGGGAGAGCGCGAAACGGATTCGCACCGATGGCCGTCCCGTACCGCGCCGACCAGGTGGGCAGCTTCCTGCGCCCCAAGGAACTGCTCGACGCCCGCGCCGCCGGCGCCGGCCCCGACCATCTCCGCGAGATCGAAGACCGCCACATCCTGCGCGTCCTCGCCAAGCAGCAGGAGCTGGGGTTCGGCATTTTCACCGACGGCGAGCTGCGCCGGCGCAATTTCATGAGCGATCTCATCGACGCGGTGGAGGGATTTGACCTCGGCGATGCGGTGAGCCGGTCGTGGCGGGGCGGCGTGCAGACCGCACCTAGCAGCGTGACCGGAATCGTCACCGGGAAGGTCAGCCAGACGCGCCGGCTGACCGCGCATGAACTGGCGTTCCTGCGGGTCCACAGCCCCGGGGCGATCAAGATGACGCTCCCCAGCGCCAATCAGTTTCCCGCCATTGCGTTCAAGCGCGGGATCACCGACCGGGTCTATCCCGATCACTCCGCGCTGCTGTGGGACATCGTGCCGGTGATGCGCGCCGAGATCGGCGCCCTGGCGGGCGACGGCGTGCAGTACATCCAGATCGATGCGCCCCGCTACAGCTACTACATCGATCCGAAGTGGCGTCAGTACATCGTCGATGAGATGCACCGCGAGCCGGAGGAAGCGCTGGACGAAGCCGTCCGGGCGGACAACGCGGCGTTGCAGGACGGGCGCCGCCCCGGAGTGACACTGGCCATTCACCTCTGCCGCGGCAACAACCGCAGCCAGTGGTATGCCGAGGGCGGCTACGATGCCATCGCCGAGAAGTTGTTCAGCCAGCTGCAGGTCGATCGCTTCCTCTTGGAATACGATGACGAGCGGTCGGGCACGTTCGAGCCCCTGCGCTTCGTCCCCCGCGGGAAAACCGTTGTGCTGGGCCTGGTGAGCAGCAAACGGCCGCAGATGGAATCGCAGCGCGAACTCATCCAGCGCATCGAGGATGCCTCCCGCTATGTCCCGCTGGATCACCTGGCCCTCAGCCCGCAGTGCGGCTTCGCCTCAACGATGGAAGGCAACCTGCTGACCGAAGACGATCAGTGGGCCAAGCTGCGACTGGTCGTCGATACCGCTCGTCAGGTCTGGAAGCAATGACTCATCCGGAGGTGGGGTCCATGCGACGTCTTGCCGTACTGCTGCTGATCGTTGGTGTGGCGCTGACCATCCTCACGCAGGGGAGCGCCGCCGCGCCCGCGGGGTCGATCAAACTCGGCGCGGTGGTGCCGCTGACCGGACGCTTCGCCGCCGGCGGGGCCCAGGTCAAAGCGGGATATGAGTTTGCCGTCGAGGACATCAATGCCCGCGGCGGTGTGCAGGTGGGCAGCCAGCGGCTGCCGCTGGAATTGATCATGCTGGACGATGAGTCCGATCCCACCAAGACGGTGAGCCGGCTGGACACGCTGGCATCGCAGGGCGTGGTCGCGTACCTCGGTGGGTTTGGCAGCGACCTGCACGCGGCCGCGGCGGCCGTGGCCGAGAAGAACCGCATCCCCTACTGCGGGGTCGCGTTCGCGCTGCACGCCGTGCACCAGCAGGGGTTCAAGTTCCTCTTCTCGCCGTTCATCAAGTCGCCGGACCTGGCGATCGGCATCTACCGCTTCTTCAATGCCACCATCCCCGCCGGGCAGCGGCCTACGCGTGTGGCGATCTTTGCCGAGCGTACGGACTGGGGCAGGGAGATGGCCGGCTTGTGGACGACCCGCTCGACCGAATTCGGATACCAGATCGTCCTGTCCGCGGAATACACGGTCGGGTCGCGCGATCTGTCGGACATCATCCTGCGCGCGAAAGCGGCCAACGCCGACGCCGTCTTCGCCCTGCCCACGCCCCCCGATGGGATCACGATGATCCGGCAGATGAAGGAGCTGGACTTCAATCCTAAAGTGATCTACCTGATCCGCGCTCCGGACGCCGTGTCCTGGACGCAGGCGCTGGGCAAGGACGGCGACTACGTGATCCTCTCGCCGGGGTGGCACTTCAACTTCGAATACGAAGGCGTCGCCGCACTCAACGCCAAGCACCAGGCGAAGTTCGGCCGACCCGCCGACGTGATCGTGGGACCTGCCTACGCCTGTGTGCAGATCGTCGCCGACTCCATCCAGCGCGCGGGGAGGCTGGATCCTGTGGCCATCCGCGATGCGATGGCGATGACCAACATGCAAACCGTCGTTGGGCAGGTGCGGTTCCGCGCCGACGGGACCGGTGTCGTGCAGGTCGTGTTCGTGCAGTGGCAGGGCGGCAAGCAGGAACTGGTCTGGCCCACAGGGGGGAAGGCGGTCCGCTTGCTGTATCCCTCCCCCTCCTGGCGCAGCCGCTGACCGTTCCAGGCGTGCCGGTTGACCGCCAGGGACCCCGAACCATTCGCGACGCTCAGGTTCGGGGCGGGCTTCTGCGGGTCGAGGGCCTCACCAAGACCTTCGGAGGCCTGGTGGCGGTGGACGATCTCTCGTTCACCGTCACCGACGGCGAGATCCTCGGCCTGCTCGGTCCCAACGGATCGGGAAAGACCACCGCGTTCAACCTGATCGCCGGCGCCCTGCGGGCCGACGCCGGGCGCGTCTCCCTGGCGGGCCAGGACGTCACCTACGCCCCGGCGCACGTTCGGACGCGGCTGGGAATCGCCCGCACGTTTCAGCTCATCCGTCCGCTCCCGCATCTCTCGGTTCTCGACAACGTGCTGGTGGCCCGGCTCTACAGCCGCGGCGGAGTATCCTCGATCGCTGCGGCGCGGTCGGACGGCCTGCAGTATCTCGGCCTCGTGGAGTTAGGGGCTAAGGCTCAGCGTCTGGCCGCAAATCTGACCCTGGCTGAGCGGAAGCGCCTGGAGATCGCCCGCGCTCTGGCGACCAACCCGCGCATCCTGCTGCTGGACGAGCCGCTGGGCGGGCTGTCCGCCGCGGAGGTCGACGCCGCCCTGGCGCTGTTCCGGCGGATTCGCGCCGGAGGTGTGACGCTGGTCATCGTCGAGCACAACGTGCTGGCGATGCGTGCGATCTGCGAGCGCGTCCTCGTCCTCAGCTACGGCCGGCGCATCGCCGAAGGCCGGCCCGATGACGTGCTGACCCAGCGCGAGGTCGTGCAGACCTACCTGGGGACCGGCACGTCGGTCACCTGGAAGTTCTCGTGAGCACGATCCTGTTCCAAAACGCGGTCTTCGGGGTGCTCATCGGCGGGCTGTACGGCCTCGGGGCCGTCGGGCTCTCGGTCGTCTTCGGCGTGCTGCGGATGCTCAACGTCTCGCACGGTGAGTTGATCATGCTCGGCGGCTACGTCACGTTCTGGCTCTTTTCGCTGTGGGGCCTCGATCCGTTCGTCTCGATCCTGATTGTCGGACCGGTGCTGTTCATCGTGGGCGCCGTCTTCTACCGCCTGATGTTCAGCCCGCTGACCCAGTTTGCCGAGGACCAGAAGATCAAGAACTCCATCCTGATCGGATTTGGGTTGGGGCTAGCGCTGCAGACGCTGGCAATCCTGCTGTGGGAAGCCGACGACCGGGCCGTCACCCCCAGTTATGCCGGGCAGGTGCTGCCGCTGGGCGGCGTGGTGGTACCGCTGTCGCGCCTGGCCGCGCTGATCCTGGCGTTCCTCGTGCTGGGCGGCCTGCACCTGTTCCTCACCCGGACCCGCGCCGGGACGGCGATCCGCGCCACGGCGCAGGACGAAACGGGCGCCATGCTGGTGGGGATTCCCATCGCGCGGGTCTTCCTGATCGCGTTTGCGTTGGGCAGCGCGTTGGCCGGCGTGGCCGGCTCGCTGGTCACGGTGTCCGATGCGATCAATCCCACCATCGGGCTGCACTGGACGTTGAAGGCGCTGATCGTCGTCGTCCTCGGCGGCATGGGCAACATCTTTGGGACGTTCGTGGCCGGGCTGTTCCTGGGCGTGGCGGAGTCGATGAGCGGATTCCTGTTGGGGAATGCCTACCGCGAGGTCGTCGGGTTGATCCTGTTTCTGATCGTGCTCAGCGTGCGTCCACAGGGACTCTTTGCGCGCCAGTAGCCTGCGGCTGCTGTCCGCGGCCGCCGCGTTGGCCGTGCTGATCATTCTCCCGGCCCTGGGTGAGAACAGCGCGCCGGCGCGGCCGTTCCTGAACTGGGCCTTCCTGGTGCTCTTGTACGGCGCCCTGTCGCAAAGTTGGAATTTGCTCAGCGGTTTCGGCGGACAGGTGAACCTCGGGCATGCGGCGCTGTTCGGGCTGGGGGCGCTGGTGACGCGCCTGCTGTGGCTGCAGCACGGCGTGTCGTTCCCCCTGGCACTGCTCGCGGGGACCGGAGCGGCGGGGCTGCTGGGAATCATCATCGGGGCGCCGTCGCTGCGGCTGCGCGGCCCGTATTTCGCCATCGGCACGCTGGCGATTGCGGAGATTCTCAGGATCACCACCGGGAATCTGTTCCCCGAGGTGTCGTACCTCCCGTCGGCGCTGCTGAACTCGTACCGGCTGCTGCCGCGGTACTACCTCGCGCTGGCGCTGGGGGTGCTGGTCACGCTGGCGGCGGTGTGGATGACGCGGTCCCGCTTCGGCTACGGCCTGGCCGCGGTGCGGGAAGACGAAGACGTCGCCGAAGCCCTGGGGGTGAGCGCGTACCGGCACAAGCTGCTCGCGTTTGCGCTCAGCGCGGTGTTCGCCGGACTGGCGGGGGGCGTGTTCGCGTACTACCACGTGTCGTTCTATCCGCAGTTTCCGTTCGGTCCGATCTGGACCTTCGACGCGCTGTTGATCACGTTTCTGGGGGGCGTCGGCAGCGTGTGGGGCCCCTGGATCGGCGCCGGTATCTTCCTGCTCCTGCGGGAAGCTCTGGCCCTGCGGCTGGTGGAACTCCACCTGCTGATCTTCGGGATCCTCTTCATCGTGATGGTGCTGGTCTTTCCCGGGGGATTCGTGGAAGCATGGCACGGGCTGGTGCGCGCGCGGCGAGAGGCCGCCGCTGCGCGTGCGTCGAAGAGCGTGGCCTGATGCGGCGGATCGACATCTCCGCGCACATCCTTCCCCGGCGATACTGGGACGCACTGCTGGCGCTCGCGCCGAGCGGGTTCTACATGCAGAAACGCGTCTCAGGCATTCCGGTGCTGACCGATCTCGATGCGCGGTTTCGGGTAATGGATCAGTTCGGCGACTACGCCGAGGTGCTGAGCCTGGCGCTCCCGCCGATTGAGGCCGTGGCCCCGCCCGAGAAAAGCGCCGATCTGGCCCGCCTCGCCAACGAAGAGCTGGCCGCGCTGGTGACCGCCCACCCCGACCGCTTTCCCACCGCGGTGGCGGGACTCCCGCTGAACGACATCGACGCCGCGCTGCGCGAACTCGACTACGCGGTGCGCGTGTTGGGGCTGCGCGGGGTCCAGGTCTTCACGCACATCAATGGCGCGCCATTGGATGATCCCGGGTTCCGGCCGGTGCTGGACGCGGTGGCCGCCCTCGACGTCCCGATCTGGCTGCATCCCGCCCGGGGACCGAACACGCCCGATTATCCCTCCGAATCCAAGTCGCGCTTTGAAATCTGGCACGTTTTCGGCTGGCCATTTGACACGACGATCGCGATGACCCGGCTGATCTTCAGCGGTGTGTTCGACCGCTGTCCCACTCTGAAGGTGATTACGCATCATCTCGGCGGAACGGTGCCGTTTCTGGACTCCCGCATCAAGGGGGCCTATGACCAGTTCGGGGCCCGCACCGCGGAGGAGGACTACGCGGCACTGCTGCGCACATTGCGGAAGCATCCGCACGACTACTACCGTATGTTCTACGCCGACACGGCATTGTACGGATCACCGCCGGCATTGGAGTGCGGGCTGGCGTTCTTCGGAGCCGACCACGTGTTGTTCGGGAGCGACATGCCGTTTGATGCCGAGGGCGGACCGCGCTACATTCGAGCGACGCTGCAGGCGATTGACGAGATGGCGGCGTCACGGGATGACAAGCAGAAGATCCTCCATGACAACGCCGTCCGTCTGCTCGGGCTGACCCCTTCGCCGCGCTGAGCTACCACCAGGGATCGAGGAGCCATCGCTCGTCGGCTTCGTCACCGGCCTGCGGGGGCTCCACACCCGGCGCCCATTCACCCGACGGCAGGGGGATCAGTCCGAAGAACCGGCCGCGGCAGAACGTGAGCGGAGACCCGTCTCGATACCACAGGGCTTCAACCCGTCCGAGCACCAGGGTATGGTCACCGCCGGGATGGAGTGCGTCCACGGAACAGATGAGATGGGCCAGGGCATGCTCCACGACCGGGACCCCGTCCCGCTGGATGAAGATCGGCCGCAGTCCCTCCTGCGGCCGACCGGCGAAGTTCCAGGCATAGGCCTGCTGGTCTTCGCTGAGCACGCTGATCCCGAACCGGGTCGTGGGTGTCAGGTAGCCGTGCATCCGCGCATGCTGGGCGACCGACAGCAGCACCAGCGGTGGCTCCAGAGACACCGAGGTGAAGGCGTTGGCCGTCATGCCGTGCACGCCGTCCCCGGTACTCACGGTCACCACCGTCACGCCGGTGGCGAACCTGCCCAGGGCATTCCGGAACGATCGGGGATCAAACGGCACCGCTGCGGACATCGGCCCACCTCCGTCTCTGGATGAATTGTAACGCTCCGCGTCGAAAGCCGAGCCCATGCTGGACCTCATCACCCAGCCCATGACCGGCCGGCAGTACCTGGACAGTCTGCGCGACGGCCGCGAAGTCTACATCTACGGGGCGCGGGTCGATGACGTGACCACACATCCTGCGTTCCGCAACGCCGCGCACTCGATCGCCCGCCTCTATGACGCGATGCACGACGCGAAGTACAAGGACACCCTGCTGGGCACCGACCGCCAGGGCATCCTGACCCACAAGTTTTTCAAGCCCAGTTACTCGGCGCAGGAGCTGCTGGAGGCCCGCGAGGCGATCATGACCTGGGCGCGTTTTTCCTACGGGTTCATGGGCCGCACGCCCGACTACAAGGCCTCGTTCATGGCCACGCTGGGGGCGGCGCCGGACTTCTACGAGCCGTTCACCGAGAACGCCGCGACCTGGTACCGCGAGTATGCCACGAAGGTCCTGTTCCTCAACCACGTCATCGTCAACCCGCCCGTCGATCGCAACAAGCCGGTGCATGAGGTGGCGGACGTTTTCGTGCACGTCGTGCGTGAGACCGACGGCGGCATCATCGTCAGCGGGGCGAAGATGCTGGCGACCGGCTCCGCGCTGACCCATGCCACGTTCGTCGCGCAAAACAGCGCCACGCAATTGGAAGCCGGCAAGGCGGAAGACTATGCGCTGGTGTTTCTGGCGCCGCTGAACACCCCAGGGCAGAAACTCATCTGCCGCACGTCATATGAGGCCGCGGCCTCCAGCCCGTTTGACTACCCGCTGTCCAGCCGCTTCGACGAAAACGACGCGGTCCTGGTCTTCGAGGACGCGTTCATCCCCTGGGAGAACGTGCTGGTCTACCGGGACATCGAGAAGGCGACCGGGTTCTACGCGGCCTCGGGATTCCTGAACCGGTATAACTTCCAGTCGCTGACGCGGCTGGCGGTGAAGCTGGACTTCATGTGCGGGCTGCTGACCAAGGGGCTGGCGGCCACGGGCACCGATGCCTACCGCGGCGTGCAGGCCAACCTGGGCGAGGTGATCGGCTGGCGCCACCTGATCTGGGCGATCACCGCCGCCATGGCGCTCGATCCGCAGCCCGGTCCCGGCGGCAGCACGCTGCCGAAGACAGAGTACGCCGCGGCGGGACGGTTATTCGCCACCCTGGCCTGGCCGCGTGTAAAGGAGATCTTCGAGTTGGTGCTGGGCGGCGGCCCGATCGTGGTGCCGTCGAGCTACAAGGATCTGCAGAGCGCGGAACTCGGTCCGGTGCTGGAGCGGTTCTATCGCGGCTCGGATAGCACGGCGGAAGAACGGATCAAACTCTTCAAACTGATCTGGGACGCGATCGGCACGGAATTCGGCGGCCGCCACGAGCTCTACGAGCGCAACTATTCCGGCAACCACGAGCAGGTGCGCGTCGATCTCATGAACCTGGCCAAGCGCCGCGGTCTGCTCGACGTGTTCACCTCATTTGCCGACCAGTGTCTGTCAGACTATTCCGTCGATGGGTGGAAGGACCCGATGTGGGTCTGGGACCGGAAGTAACGACGGTGAGGAGAAGGGGGCAGTCGACAAACGTTCCGAAGGACGCGCAGGTTTTCCGCTCCACGCTCATCAAACCCGCTGATTTGAAGGTCGGCATGCAGATCACCGCCCGCGGCACGACCGCGCCCGACGGAACCCTCGTGGCGACGAGCATCACCGTCGCGGCCCCCTGACTGTCAATCGCCGGAAGTGTTCCAACGCGAATCGGTCGCACGCCGTCTCCGCGGATCCTTTGCGTCCCAGAATCTCATACAGGTAGTAGTGGAAATACTCGTGGCAGTACAAGAACCTGATCACTTCGGTCTTAGTCCTGAACAGAATGTTGTGGGAGAACCACCGGAACTTGAACGGGTTGCCCCGTGCGGCCTGGACCTTCAGCCGTTTGGCGCGGTAGGGGATGCGCTGGCGGAAGGGGCGGAACGGTTCCGGAACCTGCACGGTGATGACTTTCGTCTCGTAGTCGCACAATGCTGCCAGATGAGGGCCCGTGCGGTAGCGGAGCGGTTTGACCTCCACCCGGTACCCCTTGGCCGCCGGCAGCCCTTTGAGGATGGCGCGCACGCGCGCCGGAGAAAACCCATCCAGCGTTGAAGTAACAATCATTCGCCGCTCTCTTTCCCAGTCAAGACGACGGCGCCGATCTTAGGGTTGAGTGATCCACCCCATGCCAACGATCCGCCTGGTCAACCTGACGAAAGCCTACCGGCTCGAGCGCCACGCCGTGGCCGCGGTCGCGAGAGTCACCCTCGACGCGCCCGATGGAAAGATCGTCACCCTGCTCGGACCCAGCGGCTGCGGCAAGTCCACGACGTTGCGGTGTATCGCCGGGCTGGAGCGCCCCGACGACGGTGAGATTCTCTTCGACGACCGGGTGCTGTTTAGTGCCTCCCGCCGGATCGCCGTGCCCCCTGAGCGCCGGAACGTAGGCATGGTCTTCCAATCGTACGCCATCTGGCCGCACCTCACCGTATTTGAGAACGTCGCCTATCCGCTGCAGGTGCGCGGGATCCCCTCACGGCAGATCGCCGATCGCGTGCACCACACGCTGGAGCAGGTGGGTCTCGCCGGGTTGGACGACCGCCCCGCGCCGTTCCTCAGCGGCGGTCAGCAGCAGCGGGTGGCTCTGGCGCGAGCGCTTGTGTATGAGCCGGAGGTGCTGCTCCTCGACGAACCGCTCTCGAACCTCGATGCCAAAGTCCGCGAGCAGGTGCGCGAGGATTTCCGCCTGCTGCAGCGCCGCTTAGGAATCACCGCCGTGTACGTGACCCATGACCAGCTGGAGGCGTTGTCGCTGTCGGACGTGGTGGCGGTGATGCAGCACGGGCAGGTCATGGAGGTCGGCCGGCCACAGGATCTGTACGCGCGGCCGCAGAGCCCATTCACCGCGAGTTTCCTCGGGGAGATCAGTTATCTGCCGGGCACCGTCGCCGCGGATGATGGGGAGATGGTCAGTTTGCAAACGCCGGTCGGACTCCTCCGGTGCGCCCGGGTGTCACCGGTTGCGCCCGGCTCTCGCGTCGTGGCCGGCGTGCGCCCCGAACACGTCACGCTGTGGCGCGACCGCCCCGCCGGAGACAACGTCGTAGAGGGCAAAGTCATCTCGGCGCTCTACGAGGGGACCCGCGTCAAGTATCGGGTCGGCGTCGGGGATCTGAACGTCCTGGCCTTCGGCACCGAGCTGTTGCCCGACGGGACGCGTATCTACGCCGCCATCGATCCCGCCCGTGTGATCTTGCTGCCGGAACTGCAGAGCTAGGACGATCAGCCGGACAGCGGCGTGCGGCTAACCCGGCGGGCGAGTGCGACCAGGACGACCGAGACCACGCTGACCACCACCCCCAGCGCAGCCATGCGTCCCTGCTGCGCGTCGATCCACAGATGGTATAGCAGTGGGCCGATCGGTTCGGAACTCGGCGTGTAGAGGAAGAGCGACAGGCTGAACTCCCGCATGAAGATCGTCGCCAGGATCGCCCATCCCGCCATGAACCCCGGCCGCAGCAGGGGGAGCAGGATCCGGCGAGAGGTCGCGATCAAGCCCGCTCCGCAGACGCGCGACGCTTCTTCCAGTTCGGTGTGCACCTGCACCATCGTGCTGCTCATCGTGCGCAGGCCGTAGGGCAGGAACCGCGTGACGTACGCGATCAGCAGAATCCAGATCGTCGCGTAGATCGGGATCGGCAGCCGCACGTATCCCCACAGCAGGCCGATGGCCAGCGCGGTGCCGGGAAAGGCCCAGGGGATGAACGTCAGCACGTCGAGGATCCCGCGGCCCCGCAGCCTGGTGCGCACGGTCAGGTAGGCGGTCACCGACGCCAGGATCATCGCCACCGTCGCGCCCACGGTCGCCAGCAGCACGCTGACCTGCAGCGCACGGCCGACCCGGTCGCTCTGCAGGAGGAAGGCATAGTGCTTCAGCGTGAGGACGTCCAGGGTGGACCAGGTCGGCACCTCGTAAAACGGGATCAGCGACGTATACGCCAGCACCAGAAACGGCAAGACCATCACCAGGCCGAGGATGACGAGCGCGACGATCGATGCGGCATAACGCCCGCGGCCCAGATCGATGATGTGCGGGCGGTAGGCGCGGCCGGTGATCGTCGCAAACCGCTCGCTGCGGCCGGTGAAGCGGCGGTAGAGGTACACCAGCGTCATCGTGATCGCCAGCAGGCTGATGCCGTAGGTCGCGGCGAGGTTGTGGTTGGGGGGGGAGACCGAGAGGGCCTCGCGGTAGATCTTGGTCGTCAGCACCTCGATCCGCCCGGGCAGCGCGATCACCGCCGGCGTGTCGAAGCTCTCCAGCGCGCGCACGAAGTTCAGCGCGCCCGCCGCCAGCAGCGCCGGCCGGATCAGCGGCACCGTCACCCGCCGCGCCGCCGCCAGCGTCGTCGATCCGGAGACGCGCGCGGCTTCTTCCAGCGACGGATCCATCGAGCGCATCGAGGCCGCGATGATCAGATAGGCGAGCGGGGTGAGGATCAGCCCTTCGACCAGGATCATCCCCGCTATCGAATAGATATTGAACGGAGGGATGCCAACCCAGCCCAGCACGACGTTGAGCAGCCCGATGCGCGGGCTGAGCAGCAGCACCCATGACGTCGCGATCAGCAGCGGCGGCAATACGTTGGGCACGAGCGCCACCAACTCGAACAGACCGCGGCCCGGCGCATTGGTGCGTACCGTGATCCAGGCCAGTGCGCCGGCAAAAACCAGCGACAGCGCGGCCGCGCCGCCGGCGAACAGCGACGAGGTGGCGATCAGCCGGTACGTGGCCGGGTCGCCGTAGGCGGTGCGGAAGTGCTCCAGAGTGAAGTGGCCGGGAACGCCCAGCGGCGCGCTGCTGATGCTGCCGTAGAACAGCATCACGGTCGGATACAGCGCGAGGAACGCCAGCACCAGACCGAGCCCGATCGCAAACAGGCTGACGGGCTCGACCCGCACCGAGGGCGCGGTCTGCCGCGGAAGGGCGGCCGTGCGACTCATCGTTCCCGGCGCGTCTGCATTCTCACGATCAGTGCCTGAAGATCACCCCATACTGCTGCCGGAACTGCGCCAGCTCTTGCTCGTTGAGATCGTCCATCAGGATGACGTGCAGTTTGTCGGCGTCCTTGATGGGCGGATACACCCCGGGAACCAGCACAAACTCGCCCGCCCGCGCCAGGCTCAGCAGTCCCAGCCGCGAGGTGAACACGTCCACGAACAGCCGCGCCGCGTTGGGATGCGGGGCTTTCGCGCCCACCGCGATGTGGTGCGCCTCGGCGAGCACAGGATTCAGCCGCACGTAGTCCAGCGGCGCGCCGTCCTTGCCGAAGGCGTACACGTACTTGACGTAGGTGATGCCCAGCGGGAACTCACCGGCGATCACGCGGTTCACGACCGGCAGGAACGATTCCAGCAGCACGACCTGACCGGAGAGCCTCTCGACGAACGACCGGTACTGGTTCCCCATGATGGGCTGCAGATTGGCGAGCCACACCGCGGTGGTCGTGTGCACGTTGGGATCCGGCATCGCGATCTTGCCCTTCCATTTCGGATCGAGCAGGTCGGTCAGCGACTTGGGTGCGTCCTCTGGTTTCACCAGGCGCGTGTTGTAGAGGATGCTGACGACGACCATGCGGTACGACGGGGACAGGATCCCATCCCGGTCCCGCGTGGCGAGCGGGTAGGTCTCATACGAGGGCGAGGTGTACTTGGCGAACACGCCCTCCTTTTTCAAGATCAGCATCGGGCTGCGGTTGGTCAGCACGGCGTCGAACTGCGGCCGGCCGGCGCGCGCTTCCGTCAGCACACGGTCCGTGACCAGGTTACTCGCGGCCCGGAAGTAGTTGACCTTGATGCCGTACTGTCCCTCGAAGATCTTTCCGATCACCGCGAAGACGTCATCCTCCAACGACCCGTACACGGTAACGCTGCCTTCCTTCTTGGCCGCGGCGACGAGGTCGCCTTGCCCCTGCGCGGGAAGCACACTCAGCGCCATAAGCAGCGCCCCGATCACTATGCTGAGCACGATCCGCAAGCTGGCCGTTCGCATGCTCATCCCTCCTCGGATGCAGTGCAGATCAGAAACTGATGAGGTCGCTGCGCGTCAGGGTCACCCGCGCGCCGATCGTCGGAGCGTTGGCGAGGTGCCAGACGACGTACTGCTCGACGTACAGCGAATCCGCCGACATGCCGTCCACGGGCACAATCACCTGGAAGCCCCGCAGGGCGGCCGCGCTGGCTGTGTAGAGGACTGCGCCGTTTGCGGCGGTGCCGGTGACGATCACCGTGCGGATGCCGTGGTCCCGGAGCAGCTGTTCCAGGTTCGTTCCCACGAATTTGTCGGCGTTGGCGGCCACGACCGGTTCGCCCCCGACCGGACGGATCAGCGGGAGAATATTGTCCACCGTCGTCGGTGGGTTCGTCATGCTGTAAACGACGAACATCCCGCGCGTGTTGGCCCGGTTGATCACCGCCGCCAGCCGCGGCACCGAGGCCACACACCTT
Organism: bacterium; assembly: GCA_036505015.1. Taxonomy (GTDB): domain Bacteria; phylum Sysuimicrobiota; class Sysuimicrobiia; order Sysuimicrobiales; family Kaftiobacteriaceae; genus DASXUC01. The sequence goes on from DASXUC010000011.1 coordinate 24,297, forward strand.
GGTCGCCGGTCTTTGTTGCACGCCGTACTCAAAATGTCGAGGATCAGCAGCGCGGTGGTCCGGGGATCGACGGTGACCGGTTTGAGTTCCGGCGCCGGCGGCGGCACGACCGCGGCCCAGTCATCGATAATCGTCCTCACCGCCTGGCTGAGCCCCGGGGGGATGACCAGCAGCGCGAGGATGCCGATCAGGCCTACTGCGACGATCGTATTCCGCATGCGTATCCTCCTTGGCGCGTGCTCACTCGCCGATCAGGGTCAACGGTGGGTACAGCGCTTCCAGGGCAATGGGCCGGCGCATCAGCCGCTGCTCGACAAGGTAGCGGACCAGGGTTTCCAGCGTGTCACGGTTCCGGTCCAGCCCGTAGGGCCAGGGGTCGGACCCGAAGACCTCGTCCATCTCCTCCAGGTCCGCGTGCAGCCAGGGCACCGTGTAGCGCAGCGAGCTGCTGAAGCGCATCTGGGCCAGGGCCCACTCCTTCGCCTGGACGAACGCCTTGTACAGGCTCTCGGCGATCCACGGCTGCTCGTGGTAGAGTTCTTCCCGCATCACGACCGTGTGCATCACGGGGAAGATCCCCGTCTTGCGGAAGTACTCGCGCTCCAGGTCGCGGTAGTTGGGAAACAGCCGCCGGATGCGGGGATCCTTGCCGAAGGCGGCGGGCTTGCGCGCGCCGATCAGCGCCTCGATCTCCCCGGACACCAGCAGGTCGTTCAGCGTCCGGTCTCCGACCCGCGTGATCGAGACGGAGGCATCGGGCAGGTTCACCAGCACGTCGGGCCGCCCCGGTGCGTTCACCCCGCCGGAGACCCAGCGGATCGTCGTCAGGTCGACCCCGTATTCGTGCTGCAGCAGCCCGCGGATCCACACCGCGGCCGTCTGGCTGTACTCGGGCACGCCGATGGCTTTCCCCTCGAGGTCTTTTGGCGCCTCGATGCCCGAGGCACTCGTGACGAAGATGTAGCCGTGCCTGAACATGCGGGACGGGAACACCGGGATGCCGACGAACGGAAAGTCACCGCGCTCGCGGTGCGCCAGCGCGTGTGCGCAGGACATCTCGGAGATGTCGAACGCCTGGGTGGTGAGCATGCGGGCGAAGATCTCCGGCGGCGACTGGATCGGGACGTACACGAGATCGATTCCCTCGGGGTGGACCAACCCGGTGCGCAGGGCCTCGGTGCGATCGTACGGGCCGCAGGCCAGCGTCAAGCGAAGCAGCGACATGACCTAGTCAGTCATTGCGAGCGAAGCGAAGCAATCTCGGGATTGCGTCGGCCCTGTGGGCCTCGCAATGACAAGTGATCACAGCGGGTACACGAAGACGTCCTGGAGCACGGGCGTGTCCAGGATGACCTTCTTGGATTTGAATCGGGGCGAATCCCCCGAGAAGTCTACGATGTCCTGGTATTCCCCGATCGCCAGCAGCCGGGGGCTGGGCTCCACCTGCGGCGTGGTCCAAATCGCAACGTTGGCGCCGAGCCGCGCCTCGCCGGTTTCGGAAAATTCCACCCACGCGGGACCCACGATGTGCCGGGGCCACGCGTCGTTATAGTGGCGGTCTTCGGCGCGCCCGCCCGCGCCCCAGAACTCTTTGATCACGGTGACCCGGTCGCGGATGCGGTCGTGAGTATCGTCCCGGATGATCGCGATCGGCAGGCCCCGCTCATAATGGTCCCGGGTGATCACGACGTACTGCGCGTCGTCGGTGAACAGAGTCGGCCATTCCTCGATGCGTCGGGGATCGTCGACGATGCGTACGTAGCGCACCAGCAATTCCAGCGCCGCCTGCTTGCGGCCTTCGGCGTTAGTCCCGGACCAACTCGATTCGCTCCGGATCATCTCGGCCGAGTCTCCCTATCGAGTTGGTCCGGGACTAGCGAGCTCCGTCAGCACCGTGAGGCTCCCCTCCGGCTCGCTCCGCTCGCTCAGGGCCTGCGGCCTCCGCGCTGTCTGGGAATCCGACCAGGCGGCGGTAGGCCTGATAGAAGTGGCGGATCGGGGCTTCGTCCACGTGGCGGTAGGGCGGAAAGCGCTTCGGCGTGCCCTTCAGCACCACGTTCTCGCCGCGCGCCCATGCGCTGAGCTGCACGCGCTCCAGCGCCGCGGCGTCCTCCAGGGTGATCGCCCCGGCCGGTCCCAGCACGGCGGGACCCTGCCGCACACGATGCTCCAGCACCTCGTCCGTGTCCGTCTGCCGGCCGAAGAAGACGAACTCGATCTGGGTGCGGTCCACCGCCAGCGGGAGCACGTAGCGGAGCTGGAGGGTGTCGAAGTAATCGGTCACCACGCCGGAGGGGAACACCACCATCATGTTGTGATCCGTGGTCGGTTTGGTCCGGGTGTCGAACAGGCTCATGTCGCGCAGCGCGCTTTGGAGCTGATCGACCGGCGTCGAGCGCGAACGTCCCCAGAGGTGTCCGTTCCTTTCGTAGTTGGGCACGAACCGCTCCCCGCCGTGCGAGCGCAGCCGCACGACCTGGAACCCCGTGTGCAGCGCGGTGACGTGGTAGCCGTCATAGATGTTCTCGACGTAGAGTTTCCAGTTGGTCCGGAAGATGACCCGGATCGCGCCGAGGTAGCGCAGCGCGCCGTCGCCGAGCACCGCGTCCAGCCCGTCGGACAGCTCCGCCAGGTAGTCCCGCAGCGGCGCGGTGTCCTCCCGGAACGTGGCGAAGATCAGCCCGCGGTAGGTGTCTACCCGGGCGCGCGGCAGCCCGTAGTCTTCTCTGCGGAAATCCGCCGGGAAGTCATCGGGCAATGACACCGCGATCAGCCGGCCTTCCGTGTCGTACGTCCACATGTGGTAGATGCACCGGAAGCCCCCGCGCAGCACGTTGCCGGATGGCCCTTCCACCAGGCGTGTCCCGCGGTGTGCGCAGGCGTTCACCAGCACGCCCACCCGGTCGGCCGCCGTGCGGATCACGATGACGGGCACCGTGCCGATGGAGAAGGTCTTGTAGTCGCCGGGGTGCGGAATCTCGGACTCGTGGCCGGCCAGCGTCCAGACCGGCCCGGTGAACACGGCGTCCATCTCCAGATGGAAGAGGTCCGGATCGGTGAAGATCTCGCGGGGAATCTTGTTGTCTTCCTGCGGCCAGCGGATGCCCTCGGGCAGGTCGATCATGGTGCTATCTATTATATTATAGGGACATGGCCGCCCAGCACTTTGAGCAGCGCAAGGATCGGGTGTTCCTCCGCGCCATCAGCGGCGAGTACAACCTCAAAGCGGAGCTGCAGCGGCTGCGCGCGATGCCGCGGGTGCGGAAGGCCGAAGAAATCCAGTTCATCGACGGCCCGCAGGCGTATTCCCGCCACTACCTCCATCCGGAAGACGGACTCGGTCAGACCCTGCACCTGCACCTGGAAGAGTACGCCCCCGGCGGCCGCTCTCAGATGCACTTCCACGTCAACGAAGCGGTCTTCTACATTCTCGACGGCACGGGCTTCGAGATCCACGACGGGGTGCGTTACGCGTGGGAAGCGGGGGACGTGGCCGTGGTCCCCAACCACACCGTGCACCAGCACAACAATGCCGACGCCCACCGGCCGGCCCGCGTGCTGGTGATGAAGACCAAGCCGATGTTCATCTTCATGAACATGCTGTTCCAGAAGACCGTGATTCCGCGGCCCAAGGAGCCCAGCCCCACCGGCGCCGGGTTCGAGCCACGGGAAGACGAGCAGGCCTGAGGAGACGAATCATGCCGTGGGGCGAGAGCCGGGTGTGGAACCGCGGTACCCTGCGATCGGACTTCTACCGCCAGCTGCTGGCCGACGCGGCGGAGAAGCCCTCGCGCAACGCGAAGCGCCGGCGACGGCTGAAGCCCGACGAGATGCCGTGGGAGCTCTCCCCGCACGGTCTGCTCAAGCACATGGTCAACGAGTCCCTGCAGACCCGGGCGGAGACGATCGATATCTACATGCAGATCATTCCGGCGCTCAGCCGCTCGGGCCGGCACCGCCACTTTGCGGAAGAGGCGTTCTACGCCGCGGAAGGGTCCGGCTACGATCTGCACTGGGACTGCGACGTGCAGTCCGACGAGCACGGGTGGCGCTGGATCGTGCCCCCGACCCCGCAGCGGTTTGCGTGGAAGGCCGGCGACGTGGTGTACATTCCCCCGGCGACGATGCATCAGCACTTCAACGACCGCAACGACCGCCCGGCCCGCATCATCTCCGCCACCAACCGGGTCTACAAGTGGTCCGGATTGAATAACCTCGAACAACTGGAAAATGCGCCGGAGTTCGACGCCGGCACGTCGCTGGAGGAACTGCTGCGGGAGCTGACGCCAGTTGGTAGATCGTAGTTGGTAGATGGTAGTTGCTACCAACCATCAACTACCAACTACCAACGGGGGTAGAGAGTGGCGATCGGAGAGCGCACCCGCCGACGTTACGCGGATCTTGTCGCGGATGATCCGGGAGAGTTCCGCGTCAACGGCGCCGTGTACACCGACCCGGACGTCTTCGGCGAGGAGATGCAGCGCATCTATGAACGGACCTGGCTGTACGTGGGCCATGAGTCCGAGCTGCCGGCGACCGGGGACTACAAGACGGTGCTGGCCGGCACCCAGCCGCTGATCCTGTCCCGCCACGAGGACGGCAAGATCTATGCGCTGTACAATCGCTGCCGCCACCGCGGAGCGGTGGTCTGCCGCCAGGAGCGGGGGCACTCCAACTTCTTCCGCTGCCGCTACCACAACTGGGTCTACGCGAACAACGGCGACCTGATCGGGCAAGCGCAGAGCACGGGGTACCCGGACGACTTCGATCGCGGCGAGTACGGATTGGTTCCGGTCCCGAGGTTGACGAGCTACCGCGGCCTGGTGTTTGCCAGCCTCGCGGACGACGGGCCGAGCCTGGACGAGCACCTGGCGCCGGTGCGGAAGTACATCGACTGGTGGTTCGGTCGCTCCCCCGCCGGCGACATCGAGGTCGTGCTGCCGCCCCATCGCTACGAGTATCCCGGGAACTGGAAACTGCAGGCCGAAAACGGCTACGACGGCTACCACGGCAACTACGTGCACCTCTCCTGGCAGCGCGTGCTGCAGCTGTCCAAGGAATCCACGGTCGATGAGGTCCAGCGCTACCGCCAGGCCGGCGCGGCGCGCGGGCTGCGCAACGGCCACGGGCTGCTGGAGCGTCCCGGCAGCCTCAACCCGGCGGCGTCGTGGACGGCGCGGATGATGGACCGCTACCCGGAGTACTCCGGGCTGATGAAGCAGCGGTATCCAGAGGAGGAGATCGTCCACATTTCATCGCGGCGGAACATCTTCATCTTCCCGAACCTGTACCTGTTCGATACGCACCTGCGGATGATCGTGCCCAAGGCCGCCGATCGCACCGAGGTTCAGCTGCATGTGTACGCGCTGAAAGGGGTGCCCGACAAGATCAACGAAGGCCGCATCCGCGCGCATGAGCGGTTCTATGGCCCCGCGGGGTTCGGCGCCCCGGACGACATCGAGGTGTTCACCGAGGTGCAGACCGGTGTGCGCGCCCGGGGCAACGAGTGGAACCTGATGAACCGCGGCCAGCACCGGGAGCGGATCGAGGACGGCGAGTGGGTCGGGCACACGACCGACGAGGCCCCGCAACGCGCACTTTACCGGCACTGGCGCACGATGATGGACACAGAATGATTGCAGTCGACGAGGCGCAGCGGTTCCTGACCGCCGAAGCCCGATTGCTGGACGACCGTCGCTTCGACGAATGGGAGACACTGTTCACCGACGACGGGACGTACTGGCTGCCGATCGACCCCGGGCGCGAGGCCGCGGGATCGATCTCGATCATCTATGACGACCGGCAGCGTTTGCACGAGCGGATCTACCGGCTGACGCAGACGCCGGTCCTCGATCAGAACCCGCCGTCCCGGACGATCCACTTCGTCTCCAACGTGGAAGCCGAGCCGGCCGACGGGACCGGCGAGAGCATCGTCCGCTGCCACCAGCTCATCACCGAGATGCGGCCCGGGGGTCCGGGGCAGTCGGGACTCAACGCGCCGCGCTGGTTCGCCGCCCGCTGCGAGTACCGGTTCCGTCAGGTCAACGGCGGCTGGAAGATCGCGCAGAAGAAAGTCGTGTTCCTCAACTCGAACGAGCCGCATTACAATCTGTCGTTTATCCCATGAAGAACACCCCACTCGCCACGCTGGGCAACGTCGAGGTCAGCCGGTTCGAAACCGCGACCGGTCCCCGGCTGCGGCTGCGGAATGCCGGCGCGATCCCGATGGAAGCCTATCTGGATCCGCTGGAACTCGAAGGCCTCACGCGCGTGCGGTACAAGCCCATCCGCCTCCTGCCCGGCGGCCCGTCGGACCGCGAAGATCGGCGCATTCGACTTGCCCTGCACTCGAGCGGAGCGAGTAGTGCAGGGGCATCCGGTACTTCCATCCAGCCGCTGCAGAATGAGTTCGCGATGGTCGGCGTGGCCGTGGCGGCGGGCAACGGAGAGCCGGGGCTGCTGATCCGCGATATGAACGCGGGGCAGAGTGTCCTGCTCTCGCCGGGTGAGTTGGAAGCGCTGCTGCGCGCGCGGCACATGGATTTCGCCCCGCTCATCGATACCAGCGATCTCGTCGCCATCCCCGAACCCGACCTCGACGAGGAGTAATGGTCACGGCGGCGGTGGCCGTGGCCCCGCTGCGTACGGAGATCCTGCAGTTCCCTATGCCCGCAGTCGGCGCTGATAACGGACTGCTGGCCGTCGAGGCCTGCGGGCTGTGCGGGACGGACTGGGAATTCTACACCCGCCGGCGCGGCGCGCACCTGGGGCCTCTGATTCTCGGCCACGAGATCGTCGGCACCATCCGCGAGGTCGGCGACGCGGCCGCGGGACGGTGGAAGGTGAAACCCGGCGATCGCGTCGCGGTTGAAGAATTCCTGCCCTGCGGCCGGTGCGAATTCTGTCTCTCCGGCCGCCCGGCACTGTGCAAGGAGACCGATTCCCGGTCTGAGCAGTTCCTCAGATACGGGGCGACGCCGGTCGACATTCCTCCTGCCTTGTGGGGCGGGTTCAGCGAGATCCTCTATCTGCACCCTCACGCGTTGGTGCATCGGGTTCCCGACAACGTCCCCGCCGATCTCGCCACCCTGTTCGTCCCGATCTCCAACGGCATCCGCTGGGTACTCAAGGAAGGCCGGATGCCGAGCGGGGGTACGGTGGTGGTGATCGGACCGGGCGCGCACGGACTCGGCTGCGTGATCGCCGCCGTCGAAGGCGGCGCGGGCCGCGTCATCGCCATCGGCCGCACGCGCGGCGCGCGGCTGGAGGCGGCGGAGGCACTGGGGGCGACCGGCGTGGCCGCCGATGACACCGACGTGGTCGGCGCCGTCGGCGAGATCACCGGCGGCGCGCTGGCGGACGTGATTGTCGACCTCGCCCCGGGAGCGCCGCAGACCGTGGAGACCGCGCTGCGGCTGGCCCGCAAAGGCGGCACGATTATCCTGACCGCGGCGAAACACGGTATGCCGGTAGAATTCCAAAGTGATCTCGTCGTGCGCAACGAGCTCACCGTGAAAGGCGTGCGGGGCCGGGACTTCGCCTCCGTGGAAGAGGCCCTGCGGATCATCGCCTCCGGCCGCTATCCGCTTCAGCGCCTGCGGACCCATGAGTTCCCGCTTCCCCAGGCCGATCGGGCCCTCCGCGTGCAGGGCGAGCGTTCCGATCCCGCGGCCATCCACGTCACGGTCGTACCGTAACAGGGAACCTCCGGTACCGCGCGGAAACGCTTCTCGACCACCGCCAGAACCATCAATCGAGGTGAGTTATGGCCAAGCGCACCGTTCCCGATGAGACCGCCGAGCGCGCAGAATTCCGCAAGCAGCATCTGTACGAGGGGATGTCCTTCAAGAACCTCAAAGCCCATCCCGTGCAGGAGCGGAAGGTGCGCGGCAGCGCCGGCGCGCACTTCGCCCTGTCCGATAATAAGACGATCGACGCGCACGTCAGCGAGCTGCCGCCGGGCGGCCACAACAAGCGCCACCGTCACGTGAACGAGGCGATCATCTACATCCTCTCGGGGCGCGGCTACTCGATCGTGCAGAATGAGGACGAGCCGGCGGTGCGCATCGACTGGGAGGAAGGCGACATGTTCTCGCCCCCGCTGTGGTGGTGGCATCAGCACTTCAACCTCGATCCGGACCGGCCGGCCCGTTACCTGGCCATTACAAACGCGCCGCTCATGATTACGCTGGGGCTGTTCCGTAAAGAACAGGACGTCGATGACGGGGAAAGGGGTGGTGGGGAGCGATGAACCTGAGCAATGGGAAATGGGCGCTGGCCGCGCTCATCCTGGCGGCCCTGCTGGCATCTGCGCCGGCCGGCGCCGCGCCGGTGTCGTCCGTTGCCGCCGTGGCGCTGTACAAGGGTCCCGACCGGCAGGCGAGGCTGGAGGCGGGCGCGAGGGGCGAAGGGGCCCTGCTGCTGTACACGTCGATGGACCTGGAAGAATCTCAGCCGATCATCGAGGCATTCCAGCGAAAATATCCGTTCATCCGCGGTGAGGTCTACCGGGCGACCGGTGAAGACGTCGCGCAGAAGATCATCACCGAGTATCGCGGTGGCAAGTACATTGCCGACATCTTCGAGGGCACCGGCATCGACGTTGCCAAGATGATCAAGGAAGGCTTCGCGCAGGCCTACTACACACCCCGGGCCGGTGCCTTTCCGCGGCAGGCCAAAGATCCCAAAGGGTTTTGGATCGCCAGCCGCTACAACATCCTCGTGGCGGCCTGGAACACCAACCTGGTCTCCGATGCCGACTCCCCCCGCACCTACGAAGACCTGATCACCCCGAAGTGGCGCGGTAAGATCGGGATCGAGGCCACCGATCAGGTCTGGCTGGGGACGCTGATGGAACTGTGGGGCGAGGCGAAGGGGATGGAGTTCTTCCGGACGCTCGGCAACCAGCAGCTGCAGATCCGTTCGGGGCACACGCTGCTGGCCAACCTGATCGTCGCGGGGGAGATCCCGATGTCCCCGACCATCTACAATCACCGTGTCCAGCTCTTGAAAGGACGGAACGCGCCGATCGATTGGCGGCCCCTACAGCCCGCCGTCGCGATTCCCCACGTGATCTCGCTGCCCAAGAACGCGCCGCATCCCAACGCGGCGCTGCTGTTCATCGATTTCCTACTGTCGCGGGAAGGCCAGCAGGAGCTGGTGAAACTGGGGCGCATCCCGTCCTACCCGCTGATCAATGCCAACCCGCCGTACCTCAACCAGGGGTTCGCGTACAAGGTCATCAACCCGGAGACGTTCCTGGAGAAGTTCGCGCGCTACGACGCGATCTGGCAGGATCTGATCATCCGCCGCCGCTAGGCGTCCAATCCACAATGGCCGGGACCGCACCCGCAGACGTGAGGGTCATCCGCACCCCGTCGCGGGTGCGGCTGCCGGTGCACGCGCTGCTGCCGGCCGGCATCGCCGTCATCGTCGCCTACCTGACGGTGGGGCCGCTGGCCTTTTTGCTCTATGGGACCTTTTTCACGCCCACCGTCGGGGGCGTGGCGGGTCATTTCACGCTGCAGAACTACGTGCGCGCCTACGCCGCCCCCACCACGCTGCCGATTCTTGTCAACTCGCTGGTCTTCGCGGTCGGGACCACGATCGTGGCGTTCATCCTCGGGACCGCGATCGCCTGGCTGACCGAGCGCACGAACACGCCTTTGCGCGGGCTGTTCTTCGCGATGAGTATCATCCCGCTGGTGATCCCCGGCATCCTGTTTGTGCTGAGCTGGATTTTTCTGCTCAGCCCCCGCATCGGGCTGATCAACGAGTGGGTGTCCCGCCTGCTCGGCCTCGCCGGATCACCGTTCAACATCTACTCGCTGGGCGGGATGATCTGGGTCGAGGCCCTGCACTGGTCGCCGATCGTCTACCTGATGATGGCCGCGGCCTTCCGGTCGATGGATCCGTCGCTGGAGGAAGCCGCGGTGATGTCCGGCGCGGGGCTGCTGCAGACGCTGTACCACATCACCCTGAAGCTCAACGTGCCGGCGATCTTCGGGGTGTTCCTACTGATGTTCCTCAAAGGGCTGGAGACCTTCGAGGTGCCCACGATCATTGGGCTGCCGGTGGGCATCCAGGTGTTCACGTCACGCATCTACCTGGCGGTGAAAGGCTACCCGTCGGATTTCGGATTGGCCGGAGCCTACTCCACGATCCTGCTGCTGATGACCCTGGCGGGGATCTACGTGTACAGCCGCGTTACGCGCGATGCGTCGCGCTTTGCGACCGTGACGGGCAAAGGATTCCGCCCGCGGGTGATCGACCTGGGCCGCTGGCGCTACGTCTCGGCGCTGGTGCTGGCGCTGTATCTGCTGCTCATGGTGGGGCTGCCGCTGTTCGTCCTGATCTGGAACTCATTCTTGCCCTTCTACGTCAAGCCGTCCGTGCAAGGCCTGAAGATGTTCACCTGGGAGAACTACACGTTCCTGTTGAAATTGCCCAAGACGACCCGCGCCGTGGTCAACAGCATCGGCCTGTCGGTCGGTAGTGCGACGATCATCATGCTGATGACGTCGGTGATCGCCTGGATCACGGTCCGCTCGCGCCTCCCCGGTCGCTGGCTGCTGGATCACCTGGCCTCCATCCCGTTGGTCTTCCCGGGGATCGTGATGGGTGTGGCCCTGATCTGGGTCTACCTCACGCTGCCAATCCCAATCTACGGCACCGTGTGGATTCTGCTGATCGCCTACATCACCCGCTACCTGCCCTACGGAATGCGCACCTCATCGTCGGCGCTGCTGCAGGTGCACCGGGAGCTGGAAGAGGCGGCGGAGACCAGCGGGGCGTCGTGGGGGCGGACGTTCACCGCAATCCTCCTGCCCCTGCTGCGGCCGGCGCTGATGGCCGGGTGGATCTACGTGGTGATCGTATCGATGAGAGAACTTTCCAGCAGCATCCTGCTGTGGGGTCCCGGTTCGGAGGTGCTGTCGGTGTACATCTTCGACCTCTGGCAGACCGGCCACCCCCAGGAATTGGCCGCCTTGGGATTGATGCTCATCGGCATCCTGTTCGTGCTGGCGATTCTCTCGCGCGGCATCGGCGCGCGACACGGCGTGCGGTACGAAGCATAGCCATGCTGAAAGTGGCCGACCTGGTGAAATTCTACCAGACGGAGCGTGCCCCGCTGGCGGCCTGCGACCACGTGAACTTCCACGTTGACGAGGGGCGGTTCTTCACCCTGCTCGGCCCGTCAGGTTCCGGCAAAACCACGACGCTGCGATGCATTGCCGGGCTGGAGCGGCCGGATCAGGGGGTGATCGAGTTGGATGGGGCCACCGTGTGCGCCGCGCCCGGGGGACCGTTCGTGTCGCCCAACCGCCGCGACATTGGGATGGTGTTCCAATCCTACGCGATCTGGCCGCACATGACCGTCTTCGAGAACGTCGCGTTCCCGCTGCGGGTGGGCCGGCGGCGGTGGTCGCGGATGGAGATCATAAAGCGGGTCTCTCAGGCGTTGGCCACCGTACGGCTGGAAGGCCTCGGCGACCGTCCGGCGACGAACCTGAGCGGCGGCCAGCAGCAGCGCCTGGCGCTGGCCCGGGCCCTGGTGCGCGAACCGAAACTGCTGCTGCTGGACGAACCGCTGTCCAACCTCGACGCCAAGCTGCGCGAACAGATGCGGTTGGAGCTCCGCCAGCTGCAGCGCGAGCTGCGCATCACGACCGTGTACGTCACGCACGATCAGGTCGAAGCCCTGGCGATGTCCAACGTCGTGGCGGTCATGCACAACGGGGTGGTGATGCAGGTCGGCCCGCCGCGGGACATCTACGAGCGGCCGGCCAACCGTTTCGTGGCCGACTTCATCGGCTCGACGAACCTTATCCCCGGGAAAGTGGCGGGGCCGGTGGACGGCGGGCTCTACCGCGTCGACACCGCGCACGGACCGGTGACCTGCGTGCTGTCCCAGGGCGTGCCTCACGGCGGCGACGTGCTCGTCTCGGTCCGGCCCGAGGACGTCACCATCGGCGATGGCGGCGACGGCTGGCCGGCGACCGTTGAGCAGGCCGTTTTCCTCGGCGAGACGATCGACTGCCGGCTCGTCTCCGGTGATCTGATGCTGCGCGCCCGCGTGCATCCCTCGATTCGCCTGCGGCGCGGGGATCGCGTGCGCCTGTCGTTCCGGTGGGACCGCTGCGTGGCCATCCGATTCGATACGGACAGCGGCGCGGCGTGAGCGTCTCCTCGCGGCCGCTGTGGCAGCGTCTCCCGCGGCCCGACCGCTCCAACACCGGTATGTGGGCCATCGGCGCCGGGCATGCGATGACGCACGCGTACACCGCGGCGTGGTACCTGCTGGTGCCGTTCGTGGCCAAAGACCTCGGGCTGAGCTACAGCCAGATCGGCCTGCTGTTTGCCGTGCGCCAGTTCATGAGCACGGTCGTGAACCTTCCCGCGGGCGTCATCGTGGACACGCTTGGTCGGCGCGACCTGTTCATGACGCTGGCCCTGCTGGGCTCCGCGCTGCCGTACCTGGTTATCAGCGTCACGTCCTCATACTGGATCATCGTCGCCTGCGTCGCCCTCGCCGGGCTGGCCTCGTTCCTCTGGCATCCGGCGGCGATCACGTCGATCTCGGAGATGTATCCAGCCCGTCGCGGGTACGGGCTGGCGATCCACGAACTGGGGGCCAACCTGGGCGACACGTTGATGCCGCTGCTGACCGGGTTCCTGCTCGGCTACCTCACCTGGCGGCGGGTGATCGACGTCAGCATCGTCGCCGGTGCGCTGATCGCCGTGTTCATGCTGCGTGTCATCGCCCACGTGCGGCGCAGGACCGCCGACTCCGCGGCGCGCCGCGCGCCCGCCGGCGGGTATCTCGCGGGGCTGCGGCTGCTGGTGCGCAACGCCAATCTGATGGTCCTGGCCCTGGTGTCGGGCATTCGCTCGTTCAGCCAGCAGGGGCTGCAGAGCTTTCTGCCTCTCTATCTGATCAATCAGCTGAAGTTCTCCCCGGGCGCCGTGGGGGTCTACCTGTTCGTCGTTCAGGTGTCCGGGATGGTGGCCACGCCGATCGCCGGCACGCTGTCCGATCGCATCGGCCCGAAGCGCGTGGCGACGGTCGGGATGTTCAGCACCAGCCTGGCCGTGTTCGGGTTCGCGCTGCTCGATCTGGGGTCCGCGTTTGTCGTCGCCCTCGCGGTGGTCGGGTTCTTCCTCTACTCGATGCGCCCGGCCATCTTTCGCTGGGCCATCGGCGTCGTACCGCGGCAGTATGAGGGCACCACCGTCGGCGCGCTGTTCACCACTCAGGCGGCGTTTTCCACGTTCATGCCGCTGATCGGCGGCTGGGTGGCCGACCGCTACGGATTGATCTATGTCTTCTACATCATCGCCGGGGCCATGGTGCTGGCGAATCTAATCACGCTGGTCGTCCCCGATCTCAAGCGCCCGGCGCCGCAGACGCTGGAGCCCGAGAACGTATGAGCGTGCCGGCAGCGATTCGCCGCGTGGGCGTAGTCGGACTGGGCCGCATGGGTCTGCCGATGGCGCGCCACCTGATCGGGGCCGGGTTCGCGGTCGAGGGATTCGACGTGAACGCCGCGCGACGGCAGGTCCTGGCCGAATCCGGGGGCGCCGCGTCGGCGTCGCTGTCCGGCCTGGCCGGCCGCAGCGATCTGGTGCTGGTGATGGTGGCCGATGACGACCAGGTCCGTGACGTCAGCGTCGGATCCGGTGGCATCCTCGAGCACGCCGGGCCCGGCACGGTGCTCGTGATCGCCAGCACCGTGAAACCCGACACGTGCCGGGAGATCGCGGCTGCGGCCGCGATGCGGTCGGTCGACGTCCTCGATGCGCCGGTCGCCAGGGGCCAGCGCGCCGCGGAGGAAGGCACGCTCACCGTGTTCGCGGGCGGCGATCCCGCGGTCTTCGCGCGCTGCCGGCCGGTGTTTGCCGCGTTCGCCCGCCAGGTCGAGCACGTCGGCGATACGGTCGGCTCCGGGCAGGTAGCCAAACTGGCGAACAACATGATCCTGTGGGCCGGGGTCGTGGCCGTCCACGAGGTCCTGTCGCTGGCCGAGCACCTCGGAGTGTCGCCGATCCGCCTGCGCGACGCGCTGATGCACGGCAGCGCCGACGGCTACGCGCTGCGCGAGCTGCATCTGATCAATCTCACCTGGCCGCACAAAGACATCGAGCAGGCGCTGGAGGTGGCGGCGCAGGCCGGCCGGCCGCTGCCGCTGGCGGAGCGGGTGGGCACGTTGATCCGCGCGCTGACGCGCGAGGAACTGCGCAGAATAACGGGTACGCAATGACGCAGAGTCGCTGGCGAAGGAGCCTGTGAGAGATGTCGAGGGCAGAATACGGTTCAGACGTCATCGTCGATCTGTTCCGGGCGCACGAGATCGAGTATGCGGCACTGAATCCCGGGGCGACGTTCCGGGGGCTGCATGACTCGATCGTCAACTACGGCGGCAACAAGATGCCGCAGATCATCCTCTGCAACCACGAGGAGATCGCCGTCGCCGTCGCCCAGGGTTATGCGAAGGCCACGGGCCGGCCGATGGCGGCGATCGTGCACAACGTCGTGGGCCTCCTGCACGCGGCGATGGCCATCTACACCGCCTGGCTGGACCGCACCCCGCTGCTGGTCATGGGCGGCACCGGTCCCATGGCCGTGGAGACCCGCCGGCCGTGGATCGACTGGATCCACACGGCGCTGGTGCAGGGGAACGCCGTGCGCGACTACGTGAAGTGGGATGACCAACCCTCGAGCATTCAGGGCATCGTCGAGTCATTCATTCGAGGCTACCGCATTGCGACCACCGAACCGCAGGGGCCGGTCTACCTGTGCTGGGATGCCGCGCTGCAGGAGCAGCGCCTCGACGCGCCCGTGCAGATTCCCGATCTGCACCGCTACGCGCCTCCGACCCTGACCCAGGCGGATCCGGCGGCGCTGGCCACGGCCGCCCAGTGGCTGGTGGAGGCCGCGCATCCGCTCATCCTGGCCGACTACGTGGGGCGGAATCCGAAAGCCGTGCCGTCGCTGGTGCGACTGGCCGAAGCCCTCGCCATCCCGGTGATCGACATCGGCAGCCGGATGAGTTTTCCCAACTCGCATCCGCTCGACCTCACCGGGGCGGAGGACGAGCTGCTGCCCGAAGCCGACGTGATCCTGGCCCTGGACGTGGTGGACTTCGAGAAGGCGACCACGAAGGTCGACCGCACAACCCGCATCCCTCGATCGCGGCTGCGATCCGACGCCAAGATCATCTCCATCGCGTTCAACGATTTCATGGTCCGCAGTTGGACGCAGGACTGGGGCCGGCTGCAACCCGCCGACCTCGCCATCGCGGCGGACACGTCGCTGGCGATCCCGGCGCTGGCCGATCTGTGCGGGCGGGCCGTGCAGGAAGACGGGGCGATGCGCGAGCGTGTGGAGCGGTGGCGCGGGTTGCTGGACAAACAGCACCGTGGGCTGCGCGAGAAGTGGCGGGAACAGGCCGACCGTGTCCAGACCGAACGTCCCATCGCGCTCGCGGCATTGGCCGGCACGTTGGGGGACGTGATCAAAGATGAGGACTGGGTGTTGGTCAACCGCAACCTGCGGAACTGGACCCGCCGGTTGTGGGATTGGAAGACCTCGATTCCCTACATCGGCGCCCACATGGGCGGCGGTGTGGGCTACGGCGTCGGACATTCGATCGGCGCCGCGCTGGCGCTGGGAAACAGCCATCTGTGCATCGACATCCAGCCTGACGGCGACCTGCTGTACACGCCCAGCGCGCTGTGGACGGCCGCGCACCATCGCATCCCGCTGCTCATCGTCATGTACAACAACCGTACGTACTACAACGACGAGGGGCATCAGATCCTGATGGCCAGATCACGGAACCGACCGGTCGAAAACGCCCACATCGGCCAGGCGATGAAGGATCCCCCGGTGGACTTTGCGGGGATGGCCAGATCGTTCGGGTGGGAGGCGTGGGGACCGATCGAGGATCCCGCCGACCTGCGGCCGGCGCTGGAGCGGGCGATGCGTCACGTGCTGCGCGAGCGTAAGCCGGCGCTGGTGGACGTGGTCACGCAGGTGCGCTAGATTGGAAGAACGATGCGCATCGAGCAGCTCGATATCGGCAAGGCCACCGACGCCCAACTCACGGCGCTGAACGCGCTGACCAATGAGACCCGGCTGGAGCGGTTCCCCGATGACCCGCCGGTCCCGCTCCAGGAGGACATGCGGCGGTGGCGTAACATCCCGCCGGTCATCACCGTCGGCGAGTGGCTGGCGTGGGACGACGGCGCGCTGGTCGCCGAGGCGCATACCGAGTATCTACGGACCGAAGAGAACAAGCATTTGCTCGAATTCATGATCTTCGTCACCAAGGACCGCCGCCGGCAGGGTATCGGGACGAAACTGCTCGCGGAGATCGCGCGGTATGCCGCCGCTGAGAACAGGCCGACGCTGTTCAGCTTCACGTTCGGCAGTGTCCCCTCCGGCGACGCCTTCATGCAGCGGATTGGCGCGGAGGTTGGACTGGAAACGCACACCAACCAGCTCGACATGAAGGATCTCAACCGCGACCTGCTGCCGCTGTGGCAGCAACGTGCGAAGGAACGGGCCGTCGGGTTCGAGCTGGTGTTGTGGGCGAACGGATACCCGGAAGACGCGTTAGAGCAGTTGGTGCAGGTGTGGGAATCGATGAACCGGGCGCCGCGCGGCACGCTGCAGATGGATGATTTTCACTGGACGGTCGATCATATCCGGGAGTTTGAGCGTTCCGACCGCAAGCGGGGGAACGAAGTCTGGAGCCTCGTCGCGCGGGAGCGCGCGACCGGCAACCTGGCCGGCTTCACCGAGGTCTCATGGCACCCCAACCGCCCGGAGCTCGTCCAGCAGCGCGGCACGGGCGTGCTGCCCCGGTATCAGAACCTGGGACTCGGCCGGTGGTTGAAGGCCGCGATGCTGGAGAAAATTCTGCTTGAGCGGCCCCAGGTCGCTCGCGTGCGGACCGGGAACGCCGACTCCAACGCGCCGATGCTGAAGATCAACCGCGAGCTGGGCTTCAAGCCGTACGTCCCCAACTGGATCTGGCAGGTGCAACTCCCGCAGGTCCAGACCTACCTGAACGATCAGGGTTTCAAGTAAGACCCGCGTTTGGCCAGCCGCTGCTGCACAGCGGCGCGCTGAGCCTGCAGCCATCGCAGGACCGTCGCCTCCTTGGTGATCCGGGACACGGCGGCGAGACCCTCGCCGGGTTTCCCGACCAGCGCGTAGACCGCATACAACCCCAACGCCGCGCCGCGCATGTAGTCCACCCGGCTGTCATCCGTGAACCGCATCGCTTCCTTCAGGCGGCCGGTATACGCGCTGATGAATGGCGGCGCCAGCTGCGGAAACTGGTTGGTGCAGTCGACGAACCGCGCGTCGCGGTAGCATGCGGCCATTGGCAGGCGCGAGGGCGAGCACGCGTAGCAGAGATCGCTGAAGTAGGCAAAGGAGTCGTCGCCCAATTCCAGGACGATGCGGCCGTTGAGGTGGTGCACCTCGAAGCCGCCGGCATTGCCCGCTTGGAACCGCAGCAGCCGGCGGAACACAGGCTGCAGCTGGTAGACGAAGATCTCGAAGCAGCAGTGCGCTCCCCCGGTGTACGTTTGGATGATCAGTTCGGGCCGCCCGTCTCCGCTCAGATCGACGCACGCCGTCTCGATCTCGCCGCGGCTGTCGAGCCGGGCCAGCGTCCGTGCCCGGTAGATGGCGAGCGTCCGTTCCGCCAGGGCACCGGCACCTTGAATGGAGGTGATGAGCCGGTAGCCGCCGCACGACGCCCGCGGCGCGGTCGCGGTATCGCCGGGAGAGGGCACCGCAAGGACGAAGATGGAAACCATGAGGAGCACGATGGGTTTCATGGTGCCGTGAGTTCCCCCGCACACGGGTGATTCCTACCTGAAGTCGGAGGTCGCGCCGACAAAGATTACCGCCGCCGCGTCACACGCGCTGCAAATGAGTGTCGTTGAATTTTGTCGGGTACTTCAGCCCGAATCCCAGGAAGCGATCGGCGCCGATATGTGCGAGCCAGATCAGCGCGAGGCTCATGACCAGTGAATTCCCGCTCCACAATCCGTACGCCGCCAGGATCAGGGGGAGTGCATACGTGTGCACGAGGTTGTAGGTGCTCGCGCCGACTCGGGGCCCTGCAGCATAGCCGAGCATCGACAAATCGGGAGCGAGCGAGAGCACGAAGAAGAGCAACCAGCTTGAGCCAGTGCGCTGGTACAGGAACAGTGCTACTCCGAAGACCAGCAGTCCTTCGGCACGAAGCAGCGTGCGCGGTGAGAGTAGCATAATAAGGATATGGTATCCGATCGCCCGCACCCCCACACACATGGGGTGATCGACTACTCGATCACGACCACCGCGCGGGGGATCTGGGCGATCAAGTGGTCGTTTGTCATCCTTATGGCGACCGCCATCTTGCAGGTGGTGGTCGTCCTCATGTCTGGCAGCGTCGCGCTGCTGGCCGACACGATCCACAACTTTGGTGATGCCGCCACCGCGATTCCCCTTTGGATTGCGTTCATGCTGGCGCGCTTGAAGCCGACCCGCCGGTTCCCGTCGGGCTACGGGCGGGCCGAGGACTTTGCCGGCATGATGGTGGTTCTGATCATCTTGTTCAGCGCCATCGTCGCCGGGTACGAGGCCGTCAGCCGGCTGATCCATCCCAGAGGAGTCGCCTATCTGGGGGCCGTTGCGATCGCGTCGGTGATCGGGTTCATCGGCAACGAGGCGGTGGCCGTCCTGCGGATCAGAGTGGGCCGAGAAATCGGCAGCGCCGCCCTGATCGCAGACGGCTATCATGCGCGCACGGACGGCTGGACCAGTCTCGCCGTTCTCGCCGGCGCGGTAGGCGTCTGGCTCGGCTTCCCCGCCGCCGACCCGCTGGCCGGGTTGGGGATCACGCTGGCGATCCTCGTCATTGTCTGGCAGGCCGGAAAGTCCATTTTCACCCGGATGCTTGACGGGGTGGACCCGGCCGTGATCGACGAGATCGAGCATGCCGGGCGTCACGTCGCCGGGGTGCGGGCGGTCACGGATGTGCGGGCCCGCTGGCAGGGTCACCGCCTCCACGCCGAAGTCAACGTTGCCGTGCTTCCCGAGCTTTCCGTCGCCCAGGCTCACGCGATCGCGAAGGAAGTCCACCATCAACTGCTGCACCACGTGCCCTACCTCGCTACCGCCACGATCCACGTCGATCCGGTGGATGAGTCAGGCGAGCGGCATCACCACATCACCGCGCACAGCCACGACGGGCTCCCGGTTCACTCGCACTAGATGCGATGATGCGCGCAGCCAATGATTATCCCGGGCACACTGCTCTGTGCGTCGGTTCGTGTTTCGTATTGATCGGCAGCGGGAAGGGTTCCCTCAGGAACCCACATCGCATTCCAAGGGAGGGATGACAGATGCCGGACGGTTCAAACCTCGTGATTGGCCAGAACAATACAGGGGATACAGGGACGACGCGGCTCGAGCGGCTGGGCACGACGGCCAAGGTCGCCCTCGACCTTATCAACGATGGGCCGGAAGCCGGTCTTCAGGTCAGTGGGAAGCCGGGGATACGCAGTACCTCCACCACAGGAAATGGCGTGCGGGCGGTGTCCGATTCCGGAGCGGGACTGTCTGCGCAGTCCACATCGGGTCCTGGGGTCGCGGCGACCTCGGACACCAATGTCGGCGTTTCCGGCAAGTCTAACGGTGCCGCGGACGGTGTGCGTGGGCAGTCCGCGACCGGGGTAGGACTCAATGGGTCTGGGTACTTCGGCGTCATCGCAACTAGCACAGGTGGAGCAGGGGGGCTGGGCATGTATGCCAACTCGGTGGATAGCGACGCTGCCTGGGGGATCTCAACCCGGGGCGTGGGCGTATATGGCCAATCGACAGACTATATCGGGGTTGAAGGATTCGCTCCGCTGAAAGCTGGGGTGCGGGGCGGGTCCCAGGATGGACCGGGGGTGTTGGGCGATTCGGACCGCAGCGCGGGGGTCTACGGGATCAGCCGCGGCGGCGTGGGTACCGGCATCTACGGGACCGGGCCGGCCACCGGAGTCCGCGGAGAATCGTCCAGCATCGGCGTTCAGGGGACCTCAAAAGCCTATGCCGGCGTGGTCGGCACGGGGCCGGTCGCGGGGACGGGTGGCAGCTCGCCGGCGGGGATCGGCGTGGATGGATCGTCCACCAGCGGCCAGGGGGTACGGGGCTTATCGACGACGGGCAGCGGCGTGCGCGGGGAATCCGTTCGCGGAATCGGAGTGGATGCCGTCTCCACCTTCAACCACGGCGTGTTGGGAATCACACAGGCCAGCCGGGACGCGGGGCCCGGCGACTTCGCGGGCGTCAACGGCATGTCGGTCCGCGACAAGTTTGGGGTGCGTGGGATCTCGCTCGGATCCCAGGTCTTCAGGGTCGGCGGAGTCATTGGTCTTGTGGGCGCAGGCGTGCTCGCGGAGACGATTTCGGGAACGGCGCTGATCGCGCGCATCCCGGGCGGGCCAAAGGGAACGGGAATAGCTGGCGCGTTTCTCGGTGAGGTTGTCGTCGACGGCAACTTCACGGTGTTCACCGGCGCAAAGTCCGCCGCCGTGCGGCACCCGGACGGATCGCATCGCAGATTCTACAGTTTGGAAAGCCCGGAGAGTTTCTTTGAAGACTTTGGGCGCTCGCGGCTGAAGAGGGGGAAAGCCGCCGTCCGCCTCGATCCGGATTTTGCTGCGCTGGTCCGCCGCGAGGACTACTACGTGTTCCTGACGGCCGAAGGGCCCACGCAGGGGCTCTATGTGAGCCGCAAGACACGCAACGGGTTTGAGGTCAGGGAGCAGGGAGAGGGCAAGGGTACGATCAGCTTCTGCTATCGGATCGTGGCGCGCCGGAAGGACATCGCCGGCCGGCGGCTCGAGAAGGTGCCGGTTCCGCGTTTCGAGGGAGCGGAGGTGCCGAAGCGCGACGCCCGCGCATTCCGGGCTCCCAGCCGGCCGGCGCCGCAAGCGAAACTGGAAGCGCCCGAACCGATGGAGGCTCCGGAAGTTGCTCGATTGCCGAGGCGCCGCGGTCAAACCGGGCCGTCCCTGCGTGTCCGGCAGGCTCGCCGGTCGCGATGAGGACCGCTCCTATGGCTTCGGCGTCGGCCTCCCGCGTAGATCCAGCCGCACCAGACTCGGTTCGTGGTCCGAGGCCTGGTCCGGAAACTCCGAGTTCACATGGATGACGTCATAGACGAATGGGAAATTCCCAAACAGGTTGTCGCTGACCACGATCTGGTCCAGCGTCTGCGAGTTGCCGTCGAACACGTACGAGTAGCGCTCATTCTGGGGCAGCGATTCAATGATCGTGTGCAGTGTCCCGCTACCCTTCAGGATCGCCAGCGGGGCCGAGAACTCGAAGTCGTTCAAGTCCCCAAGCACGATCACGTTGGCGTTGCGGTCGGCATCCAGCAGGTCGTTGACGAAATTCCTTACGACCGTCGCCTGGGCCGAGCGCTGAACCGCCGATGAGAGCACGGGCGGCTGGTAGCGCCCGAACAGCGGATGGTCGCCGCCCTTTGAGTTCCAGTGGTTGGCGATAATGAAGACCTTCTTCCCGCGCACGCGGAACTCGCCCGCGAGCGGCTTGCGGGAGGTCGACCACGCCGAGTTGCCGGGATCGATGCGCCCGGGGCTGATCGACAACTGTGGGCCGGACGGCGTGCGCACGACCAGCGTAGCCGTCACCGAATCGCCGCCGGGCCGGTCGATGAACTCCACGCCCCGATCGGTGCGGAAGAGGAAGCCCTGGCGGATGTTCCCACCCGGCTCGCCGCCGTCCTGGTCATCCAGCGGATCGATCTGCCGGTACTGATAGTCCGGACCGCCCACGGTCTTGATCGCCGCGATTAGCATGTTCCAGGTGACCGAGGCATCGGTCGTGATCGAATTCGTCGCGCCGTCGTTGTCCTGGATCTCTTCGATCGCGATGATGTCCGGCGAGCGCAGGTTGTTGACGATCAGACCGGCATGCCGGAGAAAGACCGCTTCTCCGTCGCCGGGGTCGAGGTTCTCGACGTTGTACGTGCCCACGACGACCTCTTGATCGATCGGCAGCCGGCCCACCTCACGGGTCAGCCCGCCGTCCACCGCCGTCAGCGCCGCGGTAATCAGCAGTTTGAAGTTGCCGAAACTGTAGTCCATCACGCCGACGATCGATGTGGTGAAGCCGTCGCCGACCTTCACCACCGGGGTCGCCATCAGCGTGTCGTCGATGATGACCCGCTCAGGGTTGAAGTCATTCGCCCGGATGACGATCCCGCCACGCGCGGTGCGGACGCCGGCACCCGCGCCGTTGTCGGCCAGCACCGGGATCTCGCCGAACGGGTTGCGCGGTCCGACCGCGACCGCGTTGTCGACCTGCGCGCGCATCCCTTCAAGGCTCTCGTAGAAATCGATGCCGTCATTCGCTGGATCGAAAACGCCACCCGTCTCCACGTTACCTCCCGCGTCATCCTCGATCACCATCGCCGGTGGCGTGCGGCCGCCGGAGCCGATGACGGTCGCGGCGGGCAGCGCGTTGCCGGTCGACAGTTTGGTGACACTCGGTGAGGTCAGTTCGGTCGTGGTCAGGTTCGGCTGGCTGCTGCCGCCGGGGCGGAACTCCGCGACCGTGCCGTTGACCTTGACGGAGTCACCCACTGCGACCAGGCCGGCCGCCGAGGTGCCGAACACGAAGAGTCCTTCAGACGTGGCTTCGTTGGAGTCGGGGGACGGATCCTGAATCCAGAAACCGTTGGATGCTTTGGCGGTGACGATGCCCTCCGTGGATGCCAGCTGGCCCACCAGCGGGGAGATGTGCGCCGCGCCCTGGATGTCATGGATCCGAACCGACGGTACCTCCGCGCTAAAGCTGAAGGCGTAGTTCGACTCCATGTTGTCGGGCGGGTCGAGCAGGTCCACGTCGGTGACCTGGCTCGCGTAGACGGTCACCGTGCAGTTCTCGCCCGAGGCGAAGTCGGCGTCGGGATTCAACGTGTACGACTGTGGGCCGCCGCCTACTGTCGCGGTGTGGCTGCCGCTGGACGCGCAGGAGATCGAGTACCAGGCGCCGCTAACGTTTACGGGCTCGCTGAAATTGATCGTGATATTCGAGTTCCGGGGGATGCCGGTGGCACCGTTGCTCGGGTTCGTGCTGGAGACCGACGGTGCGCTCTCGCCAGTGCAGAAGTGCACGAGCGACAGCCGGTTGCGCGGCGTCGGCGCTCCGGCAAGAAAGTCGGCACCGTTGTTGTCGGTTTCGGTGCAGCCGCTGTCTTTGCGAATGGCGGCCGTCGTGTTGGAGAGCGTTGGGGCCGGCGCGCTCTCGTAGAAGTTCGCGCCGCCGTAGCCGATCAAGTCGACGATCTGTGCGAGGGCACTCGGCGGGCAGGGAGTGGATCCTCCATTGCAGCCAAGCGATGCGGTCGTATTGACCAGCGCGACCTTGCCCGCGGTGCCGGACATGTTGATGGGGGTTGCATCGGTAATATCCGGGGTCGGCAGCGGCGACCCCACCGCCGCGGTCGAAGCCTCCTGTATGAGGACGTATTGACCGGGCGCGATAAGTCCGGATAGTTCCGTGAGCTGGCCTGAGTTCGCACCAAAATTCCCCGTGCCGGTAGCGCTCGCATACTGCACCGACCAGCCGGTCAAATTGACTATCGAAGTGCCCCTGTTGAATAGTTCGATGAAATCGTGTGTGTAGGTGGCACCTACATTCCCGCCGCCGCCGTAGACCTGGCTGATCACTACCGTCGCGCTGGCGGCTTCCGCGACGGACGGCGATTGAGTCGGGGGCAGCAGGAAAACCAAGAGCAGCCCAACCATCGTGCAGGCGGCGAGTCTCTTCACGGCGCGCGCTCCTTATGGATCGGGACTGGGGTGGAATCCGTCCCTCCGGTTCACCCGGCGGGTCCCTATTTCCTGCGTCGCTCAACCAAGTTACAGGGACGGGTACCAGGTACCAGAATCCTTGGGAATCGGTACCGGGTACGCTTCACTGAGCCTTCACCGCGGTAGCAAACAGGACGCGGGCGAGCCGGTGCAGCCCATCGGGCTGCTTCACGGCCCGCAGCCGCTCGAAGGCGTCTGCTTTGAAGCGCCCCAGAACATCGGGTGCGACGTTGGCAAAGGTGATCGCGCCTTCATGCGCCCACACCCGATTCCACCATTCCTCTTCGTCTTTGTACACGAATGTAATCGACTCCAGTTGGGTGCGGACCTCGACGAAACCGGCCTGAGCAAGGACCGTCTCGAGTTCAGCGGGCGTCCTGAACCGGCCGCTGCCGACGTTAACTCCCGGCACGCCGTGGCGCTTGGCGAGCTCGTCGTACCAGGCCCACAGCGGATCAGGATCACCCCAGGTCGAAGCCGCAACCTTCCCTCCGGGGCGCAGCACGCGGTGGAACTCCTCCAGCGCTCGCTCCGGGGAAGGGAAGAAGAACAGCGCGAACCCGCAGGTCACCCGATCGAACGATGCATCAGGAAACTCGAGGGCTTCGGCATCCATCTGGCGGACGATCGCCTGATCCACCCCGCGCCGGGCGATTTCACTTGCGGTCTCCCGGACCATTTCCGGCGACAGATCCACCCCGACGACCCGACCGGACGGCCCGACCGCCTCCGCCGCGGCGAACAGCTGCGCGCCGCGTCCGGTCGCGATGTCCAGCACGTCGGCGCCGCGAGGGACGTCGGCGCGTTCGACAAGCATCTCGCCCAGCGTCGCGAAGATCCTGGGCCCAATCGTATCGTAGTTCGGCGCCACCTTCGCGAAGTACGCCCGGACGTCGGCCTTCTTCTGTTGTTTCTCGACGTCATCTGTCATCGAGCACTCTCGGGGGAAGTTGTGTCCTCATTGTAGAAGATGCGCGTCATGAGGTGGCAGATTGCTTTCATTATCCTCGTTCTGCTAAGCATCCCACTCACGACCGGGGCCGCAGAGGAGAGAATCTGCACCCACGACAGCCAGCCCGCGCCTGCGCCCGACTACATTATCCGGATCGATTCGGCGAGCTGCGGGACCTATGGCGAGTTCATCTCACGTCAGGCCGACACCGGGGAAGACATTCTCATCCGGTATATGGTTCACCGTCCGGCCAAGAAAGCTACGGCGGTAGTCGTTCTAATCGGGGGCGGGCTGCTCGGGATGGGAATTGCGGGCGATCCGGTCACCGGCCAGGTCTTCACCGCGGGGCCCAATTTCCTCGTCCGCAGCGCCCAATTGTTCGCCGAACATGGTTTCATCGCGGTAACCATCAATCGTCCGGCGAAGGTGACAGGCGGGGGGTTGGTGGCGGAGTTTCCGACGATGGGACCCGATGGGGTGCAGTGGGATCACTACCGCATCTCGGCCAAGCACGCATTTGACATCGTGCGCGCCGTCGCGCGGGTGAACACGGACAACCTGCCTGTGTTCCTTGCGGGAACGAGCCGGGGAGCGCTGTCGGTGGTGGCCAACAACATGCTCGGGAACGGCATCCTGCTCTCCAGCCCCGTGACGTCGGGCGGGCCCGCAGTACCCGGCTGCCCTCCGGCTCCCACCTGCGCGCTGCACGTCAACTACCCGTGGCCGACGCTGCAGCCCGGGTTTGTCTCAGTCCCGACGTACGTCCTGGCCAACCAGTTGGATGCATGTCCGGCGACGACGCCGGCCAACGCGCTGGCGCTGCACAACGCCTTCCAGGCGGCGGGGCTCGATTCACAGTTTGATCTTGTCACTGGCGGGTTTGCTGTTCCCGGCGAACCCGTTTGCGAGGCCCTTCATTACCATGGCTTTACCGGGATCGAAACGACCGCGGTGAAGCTGCATGCGAAACGCATGGACAAAATCCTCGAGAAACTGGCGGAACAGTTCAAGAACAACAAGAGGCCGGTCGTTGTCCCCGGCGCTGTGGGAGTTGAGACCGCTTATACGATTGACCTCGCCGCGCTCGCCAAAGACCGGAAGGACTCCTTGACCTATTCTCTGCCGTATCCACGGTCTTATCGCCGCGACCCCAGTCTCTCGCCCAACCTCCTGCTGGTCGGATCACTCGTCACCTACACGCCGGCCGGCCCAGGACCCCTGATGGATGGCTTCACATTCGTGGTCTCCGACGGAAAGGGCGGCGTCAGCGCTTCATACGTGATTGTCACAGTCGCTCCGTGAGGATCGCGGTCATTTCCGACGTGCACGGCAACCTCGCGGCCCTGGAGGCAGTGGTTGTCGACCTGCGTGATGCATCCCCGGACATGGTTGTTCACGGAGGAGATCTTGCGCTGACCGGACCGCGGCCGGCAGAAGTCTTGGACTTGATTGGGGAGATGGGTTGGCCGGGTGTCGTGGGCAATACGGACGAACTGCTCTGGCGGCCGGAGCGTCAGCGTGAACTGGAAGCAAGAACTCCGAAGCTGCAGCCGCTGTTGCGGATTCTCTTTGAAGAGTTTGCCCCCGCCACCAGGTCGATGCTCGAGCTGGATCGCGTTCATCGGCTGCACACTCTTCCGCCGGAATGGCGCCGTCGCGAGTTTGCCGTTCTACATGCCAGCCCGGGAGATCTGTGGCGCGCACCGCCGCCAGATGCCGAAGATCGTGTCTTCCTCGAGACCTATCAAGCGTATGGAACAGTCGTCTACGGTCACATCCACCGGCCGTTCGTACGGCGTTTCCCGGAGCTCACGGTCGCTAACAGCGGCAGCGTCGGGCTGCCGTACGATGGGGACTGGCGCGCCTCATATCTCGTCATTACCGACGGGCACCCAGAGATCAGGCGCGTCGAGTATGATCTCGACAGAGAAATCGCGGATCTCCATGCGGTGGGCTACCCGCGCGCCGATTGGATCGCTGAGATCCAACGGCGAGGGACGTACTTTCCGCCGGAAGGGTCAACGTGATGAAAGTCACTATCCTGCTGGCTGATGCCGCGCAGGCAATCGAGGGAAAACTCTACATTCTGGGCGGCGGGTGGTCGATCACCGGTCCCGACCCGGTGCCCTCGGCGATCGCCGTCAAGATCGAAGTGCCGTGGGACGCAGCCAATCAGAAGCACCATCTCACGCTTGCGCTCTTCGATGCCGATGGTCGAGCTGTGATGCTCCCCACTCCTTCCGGCGATACGGCGGTGGAGTTGGGAGCCGATTTCGAGGTGGGACGTCCCCCAGGGCTCAAGCCGGGAACGCCCATCGACGCCGTCTTCGCCGTCAACATCGCTCCACTTCCTCTAAGCCCGGATGGGCGCTACGTGTGGCGGCTTTCCATTGATGATCGGACCGACGAAGACTGGCAACTGGCATTTTCGACCCGACCGAAGAAGTGAGCTGCTAGGAGCGCGGGATCTCTTTCTTGGGGTCTACGAATGGCATAGCGACCACGATGGCATTCGCCGGTCCCCGTGGCGTCTCGACCTGCAACTTAGTTCCGAGGGCTGCATGGGCGACCGGCACCATCGCGTAGCCGATGTTCCGCTTCAGGCGCGGAGAATACACCGCCGAGGTCACGAGACCAATCTGAATCCTGCCTATGCGAACCGGCCATGGGGTCTCGTTGAGGTCGAGAGGATCCTCCTCAATCGTGAGACCTACTAACTTCCGCTTGACTCCCTCAACTTTGATGCGCCGAAGAGCATCCTTGCCGATGAAGGTGTCTTCCTGATCGAGTTCCACCAGGCGGTCGAGTCCCGCTTCAAACGGGTTGTTCTCCAGCGTCATGTCCGCTCCGTAGTTGAGATAGCCGCCCTCGATGCGTCGGATGTCCGAAGGACCGGCGGGGCGGATGTTGTGAGACTTTCCGGCTTCCATGATGCGCTCCCATAGCTCCACCCCCCGGCTTCCATCCCGCAGGTAGATCTCGTACCCGACCTCGCCGGTCCACCCGGTGCGTGTCACGACGACGGGGATGCCGTCGAGATTTGTCTCAAAGAAGTTGTAGTAGCGCATGTTGAGGACCCGGTCACCGAAGAGAGCTTCCATGACCGCCTTGGACTTCGGGCCCTGCACCTGCAGCGGAGACACGTCGGGTTCGCGGATATCGACCCGCATTCCTGAATGAATCGCCACGCCTTTCGCCCAGAGAAGCACGTCGCTGTCGGCCACCGCGAGCCAGAAGTGGTTCTCGCCCAACCGCAGCAAAACCGGGTCGTTGACGATGCCCCCATCCTCGGCGCTGATCAGGACGTAGCGGCCCTGCCCGACCCGGCACTTGCGGAGATCCCGCGGCGTCAGCATGTTCGTGATGCGGAACGCGTCCGGGCCGGTGATCTCGACCTGCCGCTCTACGCTGACGTCCCAGAGTGCGACGTGCTCGAGCAGGTGCCAGTATTCGTTTACGGGATCGTCGTAGCAACTGGGTAGGAACATGTGATTGTAGACCGTGTAGGCACGGCACCCGTACCGCTGCGTAGCTTCGAAGAATGGCGATCGCCGCAGCCGTGCCCCACGCTGGATGAGGCGCATGTCGAACGGGCGTATTGTGGTCGGCTGGGTCATGATAGTCAAAGTTTTCCTCGCTGGGTTTTCTCTAGCCTCTGGTCTTTGGCTGGCGCGTGAGGCGGTCTATCGAGCAGGATTTGACTTGTGTCCGCCAAACTCCGCGCTCTAGGCGGGTAGAACTCCTACGACTTGGAGTGAAAGGCCAATGTTCCCCGAACGAATCTTCACACCCTAACAGATGAGCCCCAGAGTAGTTTCAGATCATACCTTGACCGCTATCCGCTTCGCGAGGGAAGGTTTCCAGACCCAAGTCAACTTCAAGGTCCACCCCGTTTTTCATTGCAACGGTAGTGTGTCTCACCGGTGAAGCGGGCTTTTGCACCAATTAACGACATCCAGCGTGTGTTTGGTGATCCTGTCCACAGACGGATTGGTCTGAGTGTCGATGAAGCGAACATCGTCTCTACGCAATATTTTCAACGGCTCCGATACATTCGGCAGAATGGACCAGCTTATCTTGTGTTTCCCACGCTACAAGGTACGAGGTTTGAACATTCACTTGGTGTGATGCACGTCGCAGATCATATCTTGCAAGAACTCTGTCGCGAAGAGAAGTATGGGAACGATTTGTCGCTATGTAGAGAGCTCTATCGAATGGCGGCGAGAGATTATCGACGATGGATCTCGATTCGGCCTCCACGCCGTAGCGAGTTTGTACGAATCCTGCGCCTTGCGGCGTTACTTCACGACATTGGTCATCTTCCATTCTCGCACACGTCTGAGGCAGCACTAGCACGTTTTCTACACGGAGCGCGTCCTTCCCTGAATATGCCCTTCCACGAAATACTTGGCCTCGAACTAATACGACAGACGATGCTTGTACGCGATCCCGCCATTGCGCGAGGCGTGCTCCTAGTCTTGATTTCTGATACTGATCTTGGTCGATCCATTGGACTAGAGGGAACGATTTTCCAGTTCCTCAAGGAAATCATAAGCGGAGAGGTGGATGCCGATCGTGGCGATTATCTCCTGAGGGATGGATTGAACAGCGGGACTGGCTTCGGTGACTACGATATTCGGCGGCTCCTTGGTTCCATGAGATTGGCGAAGGATGGAGCGCAACTCCGTCCATTAGTGGACGTTCGTGGGCTCAGTTCGGTCGAGGCGAGCTTGTTTGAACGTTACAAGCTTTACAAGTATGTCTTCTGGCACCACAAAGTGCTCATATATGATGAGTTGGCAAACCGTGTGGTAGGCGCTCTCGTGGAGGAATCGACTTTCTCGCGTTACTTCTTTCGCCGATACGCTGGGTCCATCGTAAACCACTTGTTGGAGTTAAGGCGCAGGTTGCGCCAACCTATCGGAAGAGGAGGCGGGGTAGGATCAATGCCCCCCTTGATCCTATTCAGCGGAGAGAGCATTTCTCGACCGAGAGGCTATTATAGACTAAACATCGCCGGTCTGGTCGATACACCCAGCGGATACTTTGACGACAATTGGCTACTTAGCCTACTTCGAGGATTGTCTAGGCCACGTCTGAGGCATCGACGCCCGCATCCATTTGACATTGCGTTAGATGCTTTGGTGGAGAGACTCGACTGCAGTCTGAGCCTATGGAAAGATCAGAGCGAGTATATTTCAACCATGAGAGAGCTTGGTGAATTAGCAGCTCAGGATGTGCGGTTGCAACAACTCGTCGAGCCGTTCCAACCAAGCCCGGAGCGCATCGCCCGGTTGTTTAGGGATTTGCGGAATCGTTCCGAAAGCCCTGAACCTCTTTGGCGGTCGTTTGAGCAGGATCTTTACATCACGATCGAAGAAAGGATGTCGAATGATGCCCAAGGGGTCTTCGGCATCGTTAAGAAGCCAGGTCCTAGATATTTTGGTAACATGCTAAAGATCCGCTTGGTCGGCCGAGGGGGCGCTGTCGAAAGTGGACCTAGAATCTCGCCCGTACTTGACCGTCTCGATAGGCTTCCAAATGAAGTTCCAATTTACGCGTATGTGATTTTCTCCCCAGGCGCACTGGGCAACCTGGGGGCAAGGGTGCTCAGGTTGATAAGGACAAGATTCCTGAACGCTGTTGTAGAAAGCTTGGTCGATCTTGGGGCTCGCGTTGAGTACGATGGCATGATCGAGACGCTCGTTGTGGAGGAGGAGGCTCATGGCGCTTAAGAGGACACTGACGAAGCGGAAGTTTCGTGGAGAACCGGCTCTTCTGACGAGTCTTGTTCGCGCGCGGGATGCCATCGAAGACCTTACTCAGAGGACAGGAAAGGAGGTCTTAGATTATCAGGCTGTTGTTCAACAGCTAATCAATTCTACTGGTATATATCTGGGCCCAGGAATCCGCATGGAGGATGTGCTGAGAAGCCTCAAGGAACTAAAGTGGATCGAGATCACTAACAAGACATCCGTCCGCTTGACGCGCCGCAGAAATAAAAGTTCGTGAGAGTCAGTCGTCTCAAAACTTAGATATGGTTGGCTGCTCTTAATTGGCCTCAGGTTTGTCGTGGTCTGCCCAAACTCCAGTAATGCTGAGGCAGGTGGCCGAAGTTCTTGAATTGTCGCATCAGCCCAGTTTCGCGGCACGACCTAAGCTGACCCGGGTTCTTGTTCTGGTGGACCACATTGTGGCCGGAACCCATCCGTATGTAGGACTTCGATCCAAGGCTGGCTAACTTACTCTCCGCAACGCGCGCGTTTTCCCACAGAGTGGAATCGAGTTTTGCGGAAGGCATGGGTAGAGTTTCGGCACGGCTTCGATTTGGAGATGATCATCTGGAAATCCGCATGAACAGCCCATCTATCCTCGTGCGAAAATACCCAAGATTCACTAACGGAAAACCAGAGTCTTGATTACTACTGGAACCACATCCTGTGCTGGCAAACGTCGGCCGATGTCGATGTAGTCGAATTCACGCAGGTGGACCTGGTCGATGCAGACGATGCTGCCGGGGACTTGAAACTCCTGTTGCAGTAGGGAGCCAACGAGACCGGCGACGTCGGCGTCGACGACCAGTAAGAGCGGTCGGCCCTCTCGAGCGCCCGGAACCGCATCGACAATTCCCTCGCACAGCTCTCGGATCGAAGCATAGTCGGCCCCATGGCGCCAGCGGAGGCCGAGGGCGAAGCGGCGGTCGCCATCGCCGTCGTCGAGGTCGAGGCGGTGGATGGCGCGGCGGATGGCGTCGGCCACCTGGCCGGCTTCCGGTTTCATGATGCCGGTGACGGCGGCCACCGGGATGCTGCGCAGCGGCAGGTGAGACGGATCTGAGAGGAAGATGGTGTCACCGCTGAGTTGGACGGTGTACTGAGAGGCGCCGATGCAGGTGGCGCGGATCCCCTCTCTAGGCTCAAGGAGTTCGATGCCGGCGGCTTCGGCGCGTCGGCGGACGGCGGCGGCGAGGCGGGGGCCGAGGTCGCCGAAGTCGCGAGTTTCACGGCCGTAGATGTACTCGGCGACGCCGCCGGAGAAGACGACGCGCGGGAAGGGGCCGAAGCCGGGCAGCGGCGGGGTGATCCATAACTTCTCGAGCGGGTCCCGAGGCTGGCCGAGGACGACGCACATGATGAGTTCCGCCATATGGTCGGCCAGGGCGTCAAGGAAGGTCGGGTTTAGGGTTCGTCCTTTGACAAGCTCAGGACGAACGGAGGAAGCCAACTCAGGACGAACGGAAGTCATCGATGCCGCGAGGCGGCGGCCGGCGTCCTCAAGACGGTTAATATGACCGTCAGCGTCACAGGCGATCAAGCGAGCACCCAAATGGAGGGCGCCGGTTTCGCGAACCGCGCCTTGGGTGCAGATGGCGAACTTGGTGGTGCCGCCGCCGATGTCGACGTTGAGGATGGGGTCCTCCGATTTGAGCGAGAGTTCGGCAGCACCAGAGCCGTGGGCGGCGAGAAGGCTCTCCAGGTTCGGCCCCGCCGTGGCGACAACGAACTTGCCGGTTTCCTGTGAGAAGAGGTCGGCGACGGCGCGTGCATTGTCGCGGAGGGCGGCTTCGCCGGTCATAATCACCGCGCCACCGTCGACGTCATCGGGGGTGAGGTTGGCTGCGCCGTAGGACTCTGCAATGAACGCCCCGAGGGTTGGAGCGTCGATCTGATCGAAT
>DASXUC010000012.1:0-8768 GCA_036505015.1 bacterium
CGTGCCCACTCTCGAATGTGCGGCAGACCGGGGCCAAACGCCGCATCCGGCAGCTCGTCGAACTCGCCGACGTACAACGAGAGATCGCGCAGGTGCGGGTAGCGCGCCCGCTGCTCGATCATCTCCGCATTGTAGTCGGCGCACAGCATCGCCTCGCGCGGATCCCCCACCGGATCCACCGGCAGAAACCCGATCACGTCGGTCATGAACACGTAGGGGGCGCATTTGAGCTCGGGATTTTCGTGCAGGAAGTAATCCACTTCCCACGCCTCATCGCCGATCCAGAGATCGTACGGCGTCTCGCGCGTGATGTCGTGGAACAGCATGAAGTTGGCCGCGAAGATTTCGTCCATCCGCCGGAACGCGTAGAACGCGTGGAGTTCGTGGTGGGAGGCTTCCTCCTCCCAGTGCGCCGATTCCAGGGCCTGAAAGTGGTTCTGTGGGTGGATGGTTTCGCCGGCGGTGGTGAGCACTTCCGTCGCCGGATGCTGGGCCCACCAATGGATCTCCAGCCCCGGCACCAGCGCCCGGAGCTCCCGCGCGATCGCAAGATCTCGCTGGATGTGGCCCAGGCCGATCGACGAGGAGACAAACAACGCGCGCCGCGGGCGGGTCAGCGCCCGTTCCCACACGATCGGCCGCGGCGCCGGCGCGACGCGGGCTTGGGCGAAGTCCTTGATCAGCGTGTTGATCTTGACGGGATCGCGCCCGGGGGTCATGTGTCCCGCTCCTTTGAGGCTGACGAGATCCCCGCCGGTAAGGCGGGCGACGGCTTCCCCGCGCGCCGGCAGCTGGCACTGATCCAGATCTCCGTGGATGACCAGGACCGGGCAGCGCACGTTGCGGCAGACCTCCTCCGCTTCCTCCCGTGTTACTGGGTAGCGGGGTGCGTCGCGGTTGAGCAGCATCGTCTGCGGCGTGGTTCCCAGGCACCACTCGACGATATCCTCGAGTTGCTTAGTGGAGTGCGGTTCCGGCAGCATCTTGTCGAAGAAGAACGACACGTAGCCGCGCCAGTCCTGGAGCCAGTAGTGCCGGTTCGTCTTCGCCCAGCCGTCATAGCTGGCTTGCGGCTCGTCGAACGTCGCGGCATACTGGGCCCGGTTCGGATGGATCGGGGCCAGGTTGACCGCCGGGGCGATGGCGACGAGCCCGAGCACGCGCTGCGGGTGGGCGGCGGCAAGGGCCAGCACCCACCAAGCGTGGCAAAGGACGACCAGGATCGCCTTGTCGATCCCCGCCGCGTCCATGACCTGCAGGGTGTCGGCGATGATCGCGTCGTCACCATACGCCGCGGCCTCCTCCGGCCGGTCGGATCGGCCGTTCCCTCTGCCGTCGAACGTGACAACCCTGAAATGACGCGCGAGATAGGGGACCTGCCCCTTCCACTGCCGTGAGTGCACGATCGGCGAACTGGGGACGAGGACGATCGACGGTGTGCCGTGCCCGAATGCCTCGTAGTACGTCCGCACTCCACCTCGCTCGATCCACCCCGTGTCGTCAGGCACACGCGCGCGCATTGGCGTCCCTCTAGTCCGTCTCGGCGTCTCTGTCGGCTTGCGGAATGCGGGCCATCGCGTCCGGCGCGAGGTCGAGCGCATCGACCGGGACGAACGTTCCGCCGGCGCCGTGGACCCGCGCGATGACCGTGTCGAGCACCGGCGGGACGGTCGCCGGCCAGGTGTGCATCAGCACGATGACGTCGCGCTCGCCGCGGGCCACCGTGCCGAGGATCGTCTGCGCCACCTCGTCCGCCGTCCGGGTGACGTCCCAGTCGCGGCCGTGGATCGTCCAACCGACCCGCTGATACCCGAGGTCGGTCAGCGCGCGATGGACGCGGTCGTCATTCCCGCACTGGCCCCACGGACACCGGAACCACGGCTTGGGACTGTATCCGGTCACCGCCATGATCGTCCGCTCGGCACTCAGCACGTCGGCGCGGATCCCCTCGTCGGACAGCAGCGGCATGCGCACGTGATAGAAGGAGTGGCTGCCAATGCGATGTCCCTCGGCAGCGATCCGCCGGCCCAGGTGGGGGTAGGCTTCCACCCAGCGTCCCTGCAGGAAGAAGGTCGCGGTCACGCCCTGCGTCCCCAGGATGGCGAGAACTTCTTCGGCGACGCCGGGCGGCGCGTGCGGGCGGTCGGGATGCTCGGCGTCGAAGGTCAACGCGACCCGCATCACGACCGCCCCCGGAGACGCTCGATGAAGGATCGGGTGAGGAGGTTCATCTTCACAGGATCGCGCGCGAAGACGTGGTGCCCGCCTCCTTTGACCATCACGAACGTACTGCCCGTGGCGGCGGCGATTGCCGCGCCCTTCGTCGTGGAGACCATGTTGTCGCGGTCCCCGTGGATGACCAGGATCGGGCACCGGATCCGCTGATACAGCGCCACGGCCTGCGGCGTGCCCTCCAGGGGCGCCACCGTCGGCGGGGCGTCGCGCGTTGCGATCAGCGTCGCGGCATCCGTCTGCAGGCCCCAACCGATGCCGTCCTCAATCTGCTTGGTGGAGTGCGGTTCCGGGAACATCTCGGTCAGGAAGAATTCCACGAATCCCGCGTAGTCCCGGCGATAGTAGTATCGGTTGTTCTTCGCCCATCCCTCGTCGCTCTCCGGTACGTCGTTGAATCGATTGGTCCGCAGCCGCTGTCCGAGCGGAGAGGACGATCCCGCCATCACCGCCCCGAGGACCCGCTGCGGGTGGTCGGCGGCCAGGAGCGTGGCCAGCCAGGCGCCGCCTGAAAACCCGATCAGCACCGCGCGGTCGGTGTCTGTGGCGTCCATGACCGCGAGGGCATCCTGCACGTACTCCAGCGCGGAATACGCCGCCGGCTCAGCCGGCCGGTCCGATCGGCCATTCCCCCGTGGGTCGAAGGTCACGACCCGGTACTGCCGCGCGAAGAAGGGGATCTGCGCCTTCCAGGCGCGGGAGTGGACGATCGCCCAGGCCGGCAGGAACAGGACGGTGGGGTCGCCGTGTCCGTAGGTCTCATAGAACACGCGCACCCCGCCGCGTTCGATGTACCCCTCAGTGTCCGGATCACGCGCGCGCATTCGATCACCCCTCGCCCTGCGCTAGAGCATACGCGGGAGCGGCTCAACCCGGCATCGCAAGGTCTTCCGAATTTC
The DNA here is from genome assembly GCA_036505015.1 of bacterium. Lineage (GTDB taxonomy): Bacteria > Sysuimicrobiota > Sysuimicrobiia > Sysuimicrobiales > Kaftiobacteriaceae > DASXUC01. Next base: position 3,132 of record DASXUC010000012.1, read on the forward strand.
GAAAGACACGGGGGAACAGGGATCGGAAGAACTACCGATCCAGGCCCTCACGGACCGCCCAGACGGCGATTTGGGCGCGGGAATGAAGGCTGAGTTTGTTCATGATGTGCTCGATGTGGCTGACGGCGGTCCGTTCGGCAACAGACAGCGTGGAGGCAATCTCGCGGTTGGAGAGCCCCCGCGCCACCAGCGCGGCGACCTCTTCTTCGCGGGCGGTGAGCCCGCTCCGGCGGCGGGTACGCCTGGCGGGGGCTGCCGGAGGAGGTTCCGACGCCTGCAGCGCCAGCGCAATCGCCTGGGACGGCTCAAGCCGGCTGCCGGCTGTCCAGGCGCGGTCAAATGCCTCCGTCGACAGGCCGGCCCGCAGCGCCTCGAGGGTCCGATCGTATTCCGTGCGGTCGGCGACGGCGGGTGCGCCTGCCGTCGTCCGCAACGACTCGACGGCGGCAAGCATCTGCAGGGATTCCTCCAGCCGGCCGGTCACAAACGCGATCGCCGCCAACCCTTCCAGGCACTGCGCGATCCCGCGGCGGTCATCGAGGGCTCTGTAGAGCTCCAGACTCTCGATGTAGTGCGCGCGGGCGCCGGTATCGTTCCCCTGGCGGTGGGCCGTGACACCCAGGTTCCACAACGCCCAGGCCGCCCCCCAGCGGTCCCCGCGCTGCCGAAACGCCGCCAGGCTCTGTTCCTCAAGCGCCGTCGCCTCATCGAGAGTCCCGCGATCCCGCGCTATCTGACCGAGGTCATGCAGCGTCCATGCAATCCCGGACGCATGGCCCAGCGCTCGGTACGTGGTGTGCGCCTGTTCATACCGGGCGGCCGCCTCCTCGAGATCCCCGGCCGTGCGGGCCACGTGTCCGAGAAATGCCGTTGCCACCGCTTCACGCTGGCGATCGCCGTGAGCGACGAAGTACTCCAGCGCCTCGCTCAGCCACGCCTGCGCGGGGCCGGTATCTCCGGTGCTCCAGGCCAGGACTCCGGCCGCCAGCATGATCCGCGCCCCGGCCGGACCATCCGGGGGCACCGGAGCGATCCGCATCAGCCGCGCGAGTCGTTCGCGGCCTTCGGTCAACTGCCCGCGCATGTAAAATGCCCATCCCAGACCCGCCCCGAGGCGGACCGCAAGAGCCGGGCGGCCGGGATGCATCGCCCAGTCGGCCGCGGCCCGCATGTTGTCCGCATCTCGCCACATCCGGTCCGCAAGATGCTCGTCGTCGGCTGGGATAGCGGCTTCCAGTTGTTCGGCGAGATCGGCGAAGTGCTCGGCGTGCCGCCGGGTCGCATCCTCGAGGTCGTCTTCGGCCGCCAATCGTTCGAGGCCGAACTGGCGGATCGTCTCCAGCATCAGGAACCGCGGGCGGTCGTCCTGTGAGTGCACCTGTCGGAGCAGACTCTTATCGACCAGCGACGCCAGGCCGGTGAAGACGTCGTCGTCCAGATCGCGGCAGACGGCCTCGGCGGAGTCCAGCGCGCACCCGCCCCGGAAGACCGCCAGCCTTCTGAAGAGGCGCTGTTCGGCAGGGGACAAGAGCGCGTAACTCCACAACATGGCCGCCTGCAGCGAGCGGTGCCGCTCCGGGGCATCCACGGGTCCTCCCCGCAGCAGCCGCAGCTGATCCTGCAGCCGCCGGGCAATTTCGCGCACCGGGAGGAGTTTGACGCGCGCCGCCGCCAGCTCGATCGCCAGGGGCAGGCCGTCGAGCCCGGCACAGATTTCGGCCACGGCCCCGGTATTCTCGGCCGTGAGGGTGAAGCCCGGCTGCACCATGCGGGCGCGATCGATGAACAGCGCGATGGCCGGCGACGCGAGCTGTGCGGCGAGTGAACTTCCCGCCTGCGGCGTCGGCAGGGGGGGAATCGGGAATTCGTGCTCCCAGCTGACGCGGACGCGCTCGCGGCTCGTGGCCACGATCTTCACGCCCGGACAGCCCGCGAGCAGGGAATGGATCAGCGGTCCCGAGTCCGGCACCTGCTCGAGGTTGTCCAGCACCACCAGCAGCCGGCGGTCTTTCAGGTACTGCGCCAGCGCCTCCTGCAGCGGCTGGTCTTTCAGTTCGCCGAGGTCGAGTGCCCGGGCGATGGCCGGGATGATCATCTCCGAATCGTTGACGTGGGACAGCGGAACAAAATACACGCCATGCGGAAACTCATCAACGGCCGCCGCGGCCAGCTGCAGCGCGAGGCGGGTCTTCCCCGTTCCGCCGGGCCCGGTCAGGGTAATCAACCGGACCGCGCCGTCCTGCAGCATCTGGTGGAGCGAGACGAGCTCCTCCTCTCGGCCGACGAATTGCGTGGGCAGCAGGGGCAGGTTGTTCGGCCGCGCATCGAGGGTTCGCAGCGGGGGGAAGACCTGCGGCAGCTGGGCATGGACCGCTGCGTAGAGACGTTCTGGTCGCTGCAGGTCTTTCAGACGGTGTTCGCCCAGATCTCGCAGCACGACGCCTTCGGGCAGCGCCTGCTCGACGAACACACGCGTCGCGTCGGACAACACCACCTGCCCCCCATGGGCGGCGGCGCAGATCCGGGCCGCTCGATGCACGTCCAGGCCGACGTAGTTGCGATCCTGGGCGAATGGTTCGCCGGTGTGGACGCCGATCCGCGCCCGCAGCATCCGTCCATCCGGCCACGGATGCGCCTGCAGCGCGATCTGGGCTGCGACCGCGGCGGCGACGGCATCGGTGGCGCGGGAGAAAGCGAAGAAGCACGCATCCCCGGGCATGTCTACTTCCTGCCCGCCGTGGGCCTCCGCCGCGTCACGAAACAGACGCCGATAGTCGGCGAGGGCCACTGCGTAGCGGTCGCCCAGTTGTTGGAGCAGGCGCGTGCTGCCCTCGATATCGGCGAAGAGAAAGGTGACCGTCCCGGTGGGGAGCGCCATGGGTGGCAGGTTCGCCCAGTGAATCGAATCCTTCCTGCCGCAGCGGCCGCGCGGGCCGGACGGCTCAGGTGCGGTAGGCGACGAGCAACCCGTCCCGGATCGGGACGATCGACGAGATCCACTCCGGATCAGCCGTGATCATCCGGGTGAGCTGCCTGACCCCCTCCGTCGTCGGATCGCGGTCCTCGGGAGTGAAGACCCGGCTGTTCCAGAACATGTTGTCGACGATGAGCACGCCGCCGGGACGGAGTTTATCGGCGACGACCGGGAGCGACTCGGGGTACGCCTGTTTGTCGATGTCGTTGAAGATGAGGTCGAACGGTCCCTCGGTCTCGCGCAGCGTCTGGATCGCCTCGGCAACGCGGTACTCGACGACGTCGTCGAGTCCCAGGGTCCGCAGGTGTCCGCGCGCCCGCCGTGAGAGGTCCTCGTCCCAGACGACGTGGAACACGGTTCCGCCGCCGTTCTCCCTAACCGCCCGGGCAAACCAGGCCGTGGAGTAGCCGTAGCCGGATCCCATCTCGAAGATCCGCCGGGCGTTGATCAGACGCGCCAGCAGGTAGCAGAACTGTCCGGCAACCGGCCCCACGATCGGGAATCGCCGGTCCCGCGCGTACGCCTCCATCGCCTGCATCTCCGCCGGGCGGGGCGGGATCAGTCCCTCCAGATACTCTCGAAGCTGGGGCGCCAGCAGTTCTCCGGCCATGGCGTCCTCCCTGTGTGGGTGGTGTAGACATACTTCGAGGGATGCGGCAACGCCACATCCCTCAGCAATGCATGCGGTGCTGCTGGTTAGCGCTTCTTGCCAGATTTGGACTTCTTGGGCGCCGGTGGGACCTTGGCGCCCTTCTTGCGCGCCTCCGACAAGCCGATCGCGATGGCCTGCTTGCGGCTCGTGACCTTCTTGCCGCTGCGTCCGCTCTTCAAGGTCCCCTTCTTGCGCCGGCGCATCGCGCTCTCTACGGTTTTCTGGGCTTTCTTCCCATAGCGTCGTGCCATCTGCTCTGCTCCTTTCCAGACCACTTTCTACCGGGTCACAACCGTTCGCGTCCTGTCCGACCGCCGGCTCAGGGCAACGATCGCGACCAGCGCGACGACCAGAACGACCGCGCCGATGGCAATCAGCATGGTGTAGTTCGTGGCCGTCGGTGTGGGCGCCGCCGGCTGTGAAGGCTGCGACGGGGCGGGCGGGTTCGGTACATCCGGAGGATACGGCGGCGCCGGAGACGGCGGGGGCGCGTACTGGGCAATGGCGACACCGGTCAACACTCCAACGACCATGACCAGAATTCCGATCCGAAACAGTGTGCGCGACATGATGGATGTCACCTCAGTGGAGTTTTCATGATGATTTTCCCCACCTGCGCGTCAGCCTAATCCCACCTCTCCTTTCCCGAGACACCACGGGTGCGGGTGCTATAATAATTTGCATCCCATCAGGTCGGAGGAGGACGCGCATGGCTGAGAAGACTGATTTTCTGGCAGGGTTGGTGATCGGGACGCTCGTGGGTATCGGCCTCGGTATCATGTTTGCGCCGGAACCCGGCCAGAAGACCCGCGACCGGCTGCGCGGAAAGGCCGACGAGATGGGCGACCGGCTGCGCGAGTCGGCGGAGGAGATGGCCGACCGGCTGCGCGACACCATGGGCGACGTGGGCGGGCGCGTACGCGACAAGGCGGAGGACGTGGCACGCCGAGGCCGGGAGACCGTTGAGGAAAGCGGTCAGCGGCTCCGCACCGCCTACGAGCGTGGCCGCGAGACGATGCAGCAGAAGCGCGAAGACATCCTCGAACGGCTCGAAGATACGGACTGAGTTGAATCAGACGGCGGGCGAAGCAACCTCCATCCGATGGAGGTTGCTTCGTTTATGAAGGCAGACGGGATCCGGCCCCTGGCGATCTGCGTCTTCCGCGATGGGGAGAACATCCTCGTCGCCGAGGGCACGGACGACGTCAAGGGCGAGACGTTCTACCGGCCGTTGGGCGGGGCGATCGAATTCGGCGAGTACGGGCAGGATACCGTTATCCGCGAGCTGCGCGAGGAGATCGGCGCGGAGATCACCGGCCTGCGCTATCTCGGCGCGCTCGAGAACGTCTTTACCTACATGGGCGAGCGGGGCCACGAAATCGTCCTCGTGTTCGACGGCGCGTTCGTCGACCAGTCGATCTATACCCGGGAGCGCATCGATGGCAATGAAGACGGGTTTGGCCCCTTCATCGCCACGTGGAAGCCGCTGAGTTTCTTTGCTTCAGGCGGCGCGCCGCTGTATCCTGACGGCCTGCTGGCGCTGCTGAGAGGAGAACCCTAATGGTCATCCGCAAACGTGGTACCAAGTACGTCTTGTACACCCGCAAGAAGGATCCCAAAACGGGCCGGCGCCGGCGCCTGGGCGCATTCCGCAGCCGGACGGCCGCGCTGAAACGCGAGCGGCAGATCGAGTTCTTCAAGCGCGTCCGCGGTTAGCGAACTCCCTCGTCCGCCGGCAACGCGCGTTCATCGAAGGGCATCAATCCATGGTGCCTGGCACTACGTATTGACAAACTTCGATGGATAACTTATGCTCATCCCCAGCGAATTCCCATCCGGGGTGAGTCAGATGGCTGTCACAACCATTCCGATCTTGCGCCGGTGCTGCGGTCCGGATTGCGCCGGCACGGTCGCCAAGACAAAATTCAACGAAGAGCAGCTCGAGCAACAGGCGTCAGCGCTCCACGCCCTGGGTGACGCGACGCGGTTGAAGATGGTCCAGCTCCTCGCG
>DASXUC010000013.1:0-1641 GCA_036505015.1 bacterium
TTCTTGACCTCGGTGCGGATTCCCAGCTCGCCGGCGGCCGCCCGAAGCGACACGTTGGCATCACAGCGCAGGGTGCCTTCCTCGAGCCGGCCGCTGCTCACCGCGATCGTCTGCAGGACCGCGCGCAGCCGGCTCAGGAACCGGCGGGCGTCGACCGGAGAACGCAGATCGGGCTCGGTGACGATCTCCATCAACGGGACGCCGCTGCGATTGTAGTCGATCAGGGAGGCGACCACCCGCCCGCCCTGCTCCTGGTGGACGAGCCGCCCCGTATCTTCTTCGAGATGGACGCGGCGAATCCGGACCGGCCGCCCGCCGTCGGGGTCCAGCGCCAGGACTCCATCGGTCGCCAGCGGCGGATGGACCTTGTACTGGTACTGGGTGATCTGGTAGTTCTTCGGCAGATCAGGATAGTAGTAGTTCTTCCGGTGAAAGCGGCTGACCGGGTGCACGGTGCACCCCAGAGCGAGCGCCGTGCGGAGGCCCAGAGCGACGGCGCGCTGGTTCAGCACCGGCAGCGACCCGGGCAGCCCCAGGCAGACCGGGCAGGTCAGTGTGTTCGGCGGCGCCCCGAAGGAAACCGCGCACGCGCAGAACATCTTGGACCGGGTGAGCAGCTGGACGTGGATCTCGAGACCGATCACCACTTCGTAGTTCACTTGGGCGGGTGGATGACTCATCGTGCGTCCCAGTCACACAGAAGACGGAAACGGGGAAACGCGGAAACGGGGAAACAAGGACGATTCAAGATTGATCTCCCGCGATTCCGCGTTTCCGCGATTCCGTGTTTCCGAGTTTCGGGTGCATCGTGTGCCACTCCGTCATCTGCTCATAGGCATGGGCGGCCCGCAGGACCGTCGCCTCATCGAAGGGCCGGCCGATCAGCTGCAGCCCGATCGGCAGACCGCTCGAAAATCCGCACGGGACCGAGATCCCGGGGAGCCCGGCGAGGTTGACGGGGATCGTGTACACGTCGGCAAGGTACATGGCCAGGGGATCGTCAACCTTCTCGCCGATCGGGAACGCGACGGTGGGCGTCACGGGCATCAACACCAGGTCCGCGCGCTCGAACGCGCGGCGAAAATCCTCGCGCACACGCGTGCGCACCCGCTGCGCTTTGAGGAAGAACCCCTCGTAGTATCCGGCGGACAGCGCATAGGTGCCCAGCATGATCCGCCGTTTCACCTCACTGCCGAACCCCGCCGCCCGGGTCCGCGTATACATCTGGTCGATGGTCTCCGACGGCGCCCGCAACCCGTACCGCACGCCGTCATAGCGCGCGAGGTTCGAGCTCGCCTCGGAGGTCGCCAGCAGGTAGTACGTGGGCAGCGCGTATTCGATCGCCGGCAGCGAGACATGCTCCAGCACCGCGCCGGCGGCGGCCAGCTGCCGCGCGGCGGACTCCACCGCCGCACGTACGTCGCCGCGGAGCCCTTCGCCGAAGGCCTCCGCGGCGATCCCGATGCGCAGGCCCTTCACCCCGCCATCGAGCGCCGCCAAATAGTCCGGCACCGGCACGGCCGCCGAGGTGGAGTCCGCTGCGTCGCGCCCGGCGATGACGCGCAGGATGAGCGCCGCGTCGGCCACCGTCGCGGCCAGCGGGCCGATCTGGTCCAGCGACGACGCGAACGCGACCAATCC
>DASXUC010000014.1:0-38874 GCA_036505015.1 bacterium
GTCGCAAACGGCGCATAGGTCGTGATAAACCCGCCGTATCCGGCGAGCAGAAACAACTGCGCAAACAGCAGGATGATCACATCCCGGGTGAACAACCTCTCCGCCCGGCCTGCAGCGGCTGCGGGCACGGCCGAGGCGGGCCCTTCGGCAGGGCGCGGCAGGAGCAGTGCGCCGACGAGCGCCAACGAGCTGGTGATGCCGACCATGACGAACGGCAGTCGGAGGTTGGCCAGCGCCGCCACGATGCCGCCCAGCACGGGCCCGGCGACCTGCCCGGCCGACGTCGCGGCCGAGAGCACCCCGTTGGCAAAAGCCATGCGCGAGGGATCGGTAACCTGCGAGAGGTACAGGCGGGTAGCCACCAGGTTGGTTCCCCCGCCCAGACCGGCGATCGTGCGGAAGGAGATCAACGACAGTGCCGTTCGTGCCGTGGCGATGAGGAAGTTGGCGCCGGCATACGTCGCGATCCCGCCGCGGATGAACCCGCGCGCGCCATAGCGGTCCATGAACAGACCGGCCCCGACCTGCGCGACGGTCGTGGCCACCGCAAACGCGCTGGTCAGCAGACCCAACTGCACGGGCGCCGCGCCCAGAGAGACCGCGTAGAGAGGGATGAGCGGCAGCATCACCGCCACCCCCAGACTGCTGACAAAAGCGATCAGGGAAAGGATGGCCAGGGGCCCGCTGACGGCGCGAAATCGCTCCATGCCCGGCGGGGTTACCGGCTGATGGTAATCCGCCCCTCAACGCGCGGGCTGATTGTGCGCGCGCGCTGGATCGCCTCGATCACCGCGGTCACCATCAGCGGCCCGCCCGCAGCGTCGACGAGCACCTGCCCCGTGGGAAACATCGTGTAGCCGTCCCCGCCGCGCAGCATGAAATCGTTCGTGGCGACGGTGTACGTCGCGGCGTCGTCCAGCGGCCGCCCGCCGACGGTGACGCTGAGCACGCGCGAGCCCACCGGCCGGTCGGGGTTGAACGCGAACTGCAAGCCCGAGACCTGCGGGAATCGCCCCGCCACCTGCTGCCACTGGCTGACCCCGTTCTCCAGCGCGGCCCGCACCGCGGCCCCGCGAATCGCAACCTTCGTGATCAGATTGCCAAACGGCAGCCACGCGAACACGTCCCGCCGCCGGATCGGCCCGGCCGGGAACAGCGCATCGCTGCGAATCCCGCCGCCGTTGGTGATGGCGATGTCCGCGCTCATCGCGGCACGCATCACGTCGGCAATGTAATCCCCCAGCGCCGATTCCTGCTGCCGCACCACGCTGGTGCGCGCGTCGAGGGAGGTCGTGGTCTCCCCGATCACAATCTGGAGATCCTGGCTCAGCAGATCCGTGTACCGTTTGATCAGTGCCGCCATCGCCGGATCCGACGCCGTCTTGTCGGTGATGGGGATCAGTTCATGGGTCGCGGCCGGAGAGCCCGCCAGCGGCAGCCGTGTTACGCCCAGCCACCGCGCATCCACGCCGGCTTTGGCGATCAGGCGGAGGCCCACCTTCGCGAGGACCGGGACGTGCTCGTGCCCGCCGATGACCAGGTCCACGCCCGGGACGGCCGACAGCATCGCCAGGTCTTCTTCGACGGTCTCATGCGTCAGCGCGATGATACGCTGCGCCCCGTTGCGCCGCAGAATCGGCACCACGGCCGCGGCGACAGCCGTGGGGTCACCGAACCACACCGCCCCCGGCGACGACGACGACGCGGTCGCAGGCGTCAGCAGCCCAAAAATGCCGATGCTCACCCCGCAGACGTTCTTGATCACATACAGCCACGCGCCGGGAAACAGGCGGGCCCCCGGCGGGTTCATGGTGTTGGTCGCCACCCACGGGAAGCGGGACTCGGCCACCCGTTTGGCCAGTTCGGCCGGCCCGTAGTCGAACTCATGGTTGCCGAACGTGGCCGCGTCGACGCCCAGCGCGTTCAACCCAGCGATGAGCTGCGCGCCCTTGAACACGGAGGATTCCACGGAGGGGGAGATGAGATCGCCGGCAAACAGCACCAGCGTGCAGGGCTCCTGCGCACGGTACTGCTTGACCAGCGCGGCCAGCCGATCCAGCCCGCCGGCGGCGCCGTTGTCGACCGCGGTGAGCTGGTAGTCGTCGTTGAAGTGCAGGATCGTGACAACCGGCTCCTTGGGCAGAGCCGACGCCACCAGCAGCAGGACCAGCAGCAGCGCAGGGATCAGGGATCTCAACCTTCGCATCGAGCGCTCCTCCGGCACGGCGGTTTGGGCAGCATACATTTCGTGACAGCGCAGGAATGTCCCTCGGCACGGCGCGCCGAATTGGTATGTTCATGGCGGCGCTGCACGAAACCCGGATCTCCGATCGCATCTTCGCGTGGACGTTGGGCGGGGACGAGATCGCCACCAGTTACGGGACGAACTGCATCGGGATCATCGGCACGGACGCCGCCGTGCTGGTGGACCCGCTGATCGCCCCCGCGCACGCGCGGCTGGTCGAACGCGCGCTGCGGGAGAAGACCTCGGTCCCGGTGCGGTTCGTCGTGCTCACGCATCACCATTCCGACCACGCCATGGGCGCGGCGTACTTCGCCGCGCAGGGGGCCGTGCTGATCTCGCACCGGATGTGCCGCGAGCGGATGGCCGCCGAGCACCCGGACCTGATCGAGACCCGGCGGAACATGCCCGAGGTGCGGGAGTTGTTCGCGGACGCGACCTCGTCGCTGCCGGAGGTGACGTTCGATGAAGGGCTGGTCCTGTACCTCGACGACCAGGAGATCGAAGTCTGGCATCCGGCGTGGGCGCACACGCCCGGGGATGCATTCGTCTATCTCCCAGAGGCGCGGGTGGCGGTCTGCGGCGACCTGGTCTTCCAGGGCTACCACTACAATTTCGAGGATGCCCTGCCCGACGGGGTGCGGGAGGGACTGCGGGCGCTGCGAGCGCTAGACGCCGACGCCTTCATCCCCGGACACGGGGCGGTGGGCGGACCGGAGCTGCTGGATCAGCAGGCGCAGTATCTGGATAGGGTGGCTGCGATCGTCGCCGGCGCCGGGTCCGAGGGAACTGCCGACGCCGCCGTCATCGAGCAGATCGCGGCGGCGTTTCCAGAGCACCGGCTGGCGATCGTCATCCCGTCGGCGGTGCAGCGGCTGCGGCCCTGAAATGGAGTTTAGTCCTCCACGATCTCCGGCCGTTCCATCAGGGTCGTCAGCTCGCTGAGCACCTCAGACCGCGTCAGTGCCGGGTAGCGCGCGGCGACGTTTTTCAGCAGCGCCTCGAGATCGCCGCGCGAGGCTTCCCAGTCCTCTGCGGGTACTCTGGGCCAGCGATCTCTCAGTTTCGGCAATAACGTGGACCATTTGGCCGCGAGATCTTCGTCGGGTGCCATGGTTATGAAACCGCCTCCTTCACCAGCCGGCTCGCCTCCCCCGGGTTTGGAAATCGTCCGGCCTGGCGTTTGTTGAACACCTCCGTCGCGCCCACGCTGATCACGAACCGGCCTCCGGACGAGGGGACCAGCGTGACCTCCTCGACGGCACCGGCATGTTCTCCCAGGATTTCCTCCGCCACACGGACGGCTTTATCCAGGTAGTTTCACTGCACGCAGTACTCGATGCGCAGGGCGGGCTTGGCCATGCGGGTCACCTCAGGGAAAGTTGCCTCTTTCGTTCTGCGTACCGGCGGAGGATTCCCGCCGCGCGGCGCGAAGCACAGCCCATCTTCTGAGGAAGGCGAGCCCCGTACCAACCGGGAGGCAACATTCTCGCTAGTCACAAACTGAAGCCCCCGGTCGGTACGGGGCGAGGGAGAACAGTCATGCGAACTCTTGCACTGATCATCGCGGTCACCACGGCCGTGGCGGTAGTGGCCCTGCCGGTGTTGACAACAGCACCCGCGGCCGATGCCGCGATGGAGAACAGCGTTATCGCCAGCTTCCTGAACCGGATGGGCGTCACGTGGAAGAACACCAAGGATCCCAACGAGTTCCTCGTGACCAAGAAGAGCAGCCTCAAGAACGCCGACACCATCGAAGTCTACATCTACAACGATGGCAAGAATGACGAGATCCGCCTGCGCGCCTATCCGATCGTAAACGACAAGTATCTGGGTCTGGCCCGTTCGAGCAACCAGACCGGGCTGATGAAGGCGATGCTGAATAAGAACGAGACCGCGTTCGGAGCGTACTTCGTCGACGGCGAGGGCGACATCGGCTTCAAATACGTATTCACGACCGAAGCGGGCGTGGGCTACGTGCCGTTTCGGGTCGTGGTGAATGAGCTGCTGCGGATCGCCGACGAGGCGGTCGTGGTGCTCTATAATCAGTACCGGTAACTACCGGGACTCGTGAATAGTGAATCGTGAATCATCACATCGAAAACAATCGGGTGCGGCGATTCACGATTCACGAATCACGATGACTGAGTAGGATTTGCCGGGCCGGGTCCCGGTTCGTGCCTTCCGGCAGGACCCCCTCGGGACCGGGCGAAGCGCCCTGTATGCATCCCGGGCAGGACGCTGTGGCTGCTTCACTGCCTCGCACCACCGACCTTCCGGCCCGCCTGACCGTCCGCGACATCAGCAAAGCGTTCCCCGGCGTGCTCGCCAACGACCGGGTGAGCCTGGATGTGCGGCCGGGCGAAGTCCACGCCCTGCTGGGAGAAAACGGCGCGGGCAAGACCACCCTCATGCATATCCTCTACGGTATCTACCAGCCCGATGCCGGGGAGATCGTCGTCGACGGCGCCCCTGCCCACATCCGATCACCCCGCGACGCTATCGCGCTGGGCATCGGCATGGTGCCGCAGCACTTTCTGCTGATCCGGCGGCACACGGTGGCCGAGAACGTGGCCCTCGGGCTGGCCGAGACCCGCTTCTTCCGTCCCCTGGCCCCGATCGAAGCGCGCATCCGCGAATTCGGCGCCCGCTATGGACTGCGCGTCGATCCCCGCGCGCGCATCTGGCAGCTGTCGGTCAGCGAGCAGCAGCGCGTGGAGATCCTCAAAGCCCTGCTGCGCGGAGCGCAGATCCTCATCCTCGATGAACCCACCAGCGTGCTCACCCCACAGGAGGCCGAGCAGTTATTCGCGGTGCTGCGGCGGATGAAGACCGAAGGCCAGGCCGTAATCTTCATCACGCACAAACTCGACGAGGTCTTTGCGGTCGCCGACCGGGTCACGGTACTGCGCAGGGGACAGGTCGTCGGCACGGTGCGGACCGCGGACGCGGACCGCCGCACGCTGGCGCAGATGATGGTGGGCCGCCACGTCGAGCAGGTGCTGCCCGCCCACACGCTGGTGGGCGATGCCGAGGCATTGGCGGTCGACGACCTGTGGGTACGCAACGACCGGGGCCTCCCGGCGGTGCGCGGACTGTCGTTTGCCGTCCGATCTGGGGAGATCGTGGGGGTCGCCGGCGTCGCCGGCAACGGGCAGAGCGAACTGGTCGGCGCGCTGACGGGTCTGCGCGGTGCGGATCGCGGGACGGTGCGCGTGAGGGGACGGGACATCACCAACCACTCGGCCCGGGCGGTGCACGAATCCGGCGTCGCGCATATCCCTGAAGAGCGGATCGCGATGGGCGTGGTCCCGGCGATGACGGTGGCGGAGAACCTGGTGCTCAACCGCTACCGGTATCCCCCGTTCGTGCGGGGAGCGATCCTCGACGGCGGCGCGATCGGCCGGTTCGCGGCGCGCATGATCGCAGAGTACGGCATCACCACGCCCGGGTCTGCGACCCCGGCCCGATCGCTGTCGGGCGGCAACCTGCAGAAACTGATTCTCGCGCGCGAACTCTCCACCGCACCGGGGCTGATCGTGGCGATGCATCCCACCTACGGGCTGGACGTCGGAGCGACCCAGCAAATCCACACGCTGCTCGTCCGCCGCAGGGATGACGGGGCCGGCGTCCTGCTGGTTTCTGAAGACCTGGAGGAGATCCTGACGCTGTGCGACCGGGTCATCGTGCTGTTCGACGGCCGCGACATGGGCACGGTGACCCCAGGTGCGGTGAACCGGGAGACGATCGGGCTGATGATGGCCGGGCAGCGGCTGTGATGCACCTCGGCGGACTCAGCGTGGAGCGCCGGCCCGATCCGCCGCTAGGCTGGGTCCTGCTGGTCTCCGTGCTGGCGATCGCCGGGGCGCTGGTGCTCGCGGGCCTGATCTTCTGGGGCTACGGGGTGAATCCGTTCCAGGCGTACGCGACCATTGCCCGCGACACCCTTGGAGATCCGCAGACGCTGCCGGAAATCCTCCGACCGGGCATCCCGCTGCTGCTCATCGGCGTCGGACTGGTCCTGGCGTTCCGGGCGCAATTCTACAACATCGGCGGGGAGGGACAGCTGCTGGCCGGCACGGCCGGCGCCACGTGGGTGGCGCTGTTCTCGCCCGTGCACGGACCGTGGGCCATCCCGGCCATGTTCCTCGGCGGCGCGCTGGCGGGGGCAGCGTGGGGAGTGCTCCCAACATTGCTGAAGCTGCGCCTGAAAGTGAATGAAGTCATCACGACCTTGATGATGAACTACGTTGCCATCTTCAGCGTGCAGTGGCTGATCTACGGTCCGTGGAAGGGCCCCAGTGTCCGCGGGTTCCCCTACACGGATGAGTTCCCGGACGCCGCGCAGTTGCCGTTGATCCCGGGCACGCCCATCCACTGGCCGACCTTGTTGATCGGCGTGCTGGCGGCCGCCGCGCTGTCCTTCATGCTCGCGCGGACGAAGCTCGGTTTCGAAATCAGGGTGCAGGGACAGAATCCTACGGCGGCCCGATACGCCGGCATCAGCCCGTTTCGCACCGTGTTCGTGGTCATGCTCATCGCCGGCGGGCTGGCCGGCATCGCCGGGGCCGGTGAGGTCGGCGGCATCCATCACCGGCTGATGGATCCGGGGCAGGTCTCGCAGGGCTACGGCTACGCCGCGATCATCGTGGCCTGGCTGGCCCGCGGCAGCCCGCTGGCCGCGATTCTCACGGCGATGTTTCTGGGTGCCGTCTACAGCGCGGGCGAAGTGATGAAGGCCACCCTGCAGATGCCGGCCCGGGTCACCGACGTGTTCAACGGGCTCATCCTCTTCTGCCTGATCGGCAGTGAGCGGCTGCTGTACTATCGCCTGCGCTGGCGCGCTCCCCGCATGGCACCCGGCGAGATCGCGGCACCGACCGGCGAACCGCAGAAAAGCTGATGGAACTGATCATCACGACCATCATTCGCGCGTTCGCCTTCGGCACGCCCCTGTTGTGGGGATCGCTGGGAGAGATCTACGCCGAGCGCTCCGGCGTCGTCAACCTCGGGATGGAAGGGATGATGATCCTCGGCGCGTTCTTCGCGTTCGCCACCGCGCAAACCACCGGGAATCCCATCCTCGGCCTGCTGGCCGCGGCGGTTGTCGGCGGGCTCGCCGCGCTGCTGCATGCATTTGTGTCGATCACCCTGCGGGCGAACCAGTACGTGTCCGGACTCGCCCTGTCCATGCTCGGCTTGGGGTTGGCGGGTCTGCTGGGCCGCGGGTGGGAAGGCATTCCGCTGGACAACCCCTTGACGGAGGTTTCCCTCGCCCCCCTGGGGATCATCCTCGCCATCGTGCTGTGGATCGTCCTCTACCGCACCCGCTGGGGCCTCGTGCTGCGTTCCGCGGGCGAATCCCCGGCGGCCGTCGACGCGCTCGGCATCAACGTCATCGCCGTCCGCTACGCGGCCGTGGTGTTCGGAGGTCTGCTGGCGGGGGTCGCCGGCGGCTTTTTGTCGGTGGCCTATCGTCCGTCGTGGACTGAGGGGATGACCGCGGGGCTCGGTTGGATCGCCATCGCCCTGGCCATCTTCGCCGGCTGGGATCCGCTGAGAGCCGTCGGCGCCGCGTTCCTGTTCGGCGCACTCTTCCACCTCTCGTTCCGGCTGCAGGCCTGGATCCCGCCGGAACCCCTGAAAATGATGCCGTTCGCCTTTACGATCGTCGTCCTGGCCCTGACCGCGCGGCGGAGCTCCAGGGTCTTCGGCGCGGCCCCGGAAGCGCTGGGCATCCCCTACGTGAGAGGAGAGAGGTAATCCACAAGGAGGTGGACCGGAACAGGCAGTAAGCATAGGTGATTCCAGGGAGCGGAAGGCATCTCTGAGTCGGAGAGGGGGCGGGGAATGCGCCTGATCAAACCGCTGTTGATCGTCACGCTGGTGCTGCTGCTCGTCGCGACGGGCACGGCCCAGACCAAGCTCAAAGCCGGGTTCATCTACGTCGGTCCCATCGGGGACTACGGTTGGACCCACGCCCACAACGAGGCGCGCCTGCTGGCGATGAAGGCGCTGCCGTGGCTGGACACCAGCTACATCGAGTCGGTGCCGGAAGGGAACGCGGGACCGTCCATCGACAAACTCGTCCGCGGCGGCGCACAGGTCATCTTCACGACGAGCTTTGGCTTCATGGATGCAACGATCGCCGCCGCCAAGAAGTACCCCAACGTCATCTTTGCCCATGCCAGCGGTTTCAAGCGGGCGCCTAACAGTGCCACCTTCATGGCCGATTTCTACCAGGTCTACTACCTCAACGGCCTTGCGGCCGGCGCGCTGACGAGGACCAACAAGGTCGCGTATGTGGGCGCGTTTCCCATCCCGGAAGTGAAGCGCCACATCGATGCGTATGCTCTCGGCGTCTGTGAGGTCAATCCAGACGCCCGCGTGCAGGTACGGTGGATCAACGAGTGGTTCAGCCCGCCCGCGGCGAAGGAAGCGACGGAAGCACTGATCGCCACCAACGCGGACGTCTTCGCATTCACGGAGGATTCTCCCACCGTCATCCAGGTGGCCGCCAAGAAGAACCTGGCCAGTTTCTCCCACTACTCTCCGATGTACAAATTCGCGCCGAACTTCGTCGTCTCGGGCGAACTGGTGCACTGGGAGAAGATCTACATCGACTTCCTGACCAAGGTGCACGACGGCACCTACACGACCAAGAACCTGCAGAACGTGGACTACTGGTGGCTGCTGGCCGAGAACGCGGTGGAGATGGGCGCGAAGCCGGGAATGGCCATTAACCCTGTGTTCGTCAACAGGCTGAAGTCGGCGATGGTGACCACCAAGGATCTCGGCAGAACTTCCGTCTACGACCTGATCATGAAGCGGCACGCGCAGATGAGCCGCTCGCCGGTCCGGTTCGATCCCTTCAGCGGACCGATCAAGGACCGCAACGGCGTGATCAGGGTGGCCGCCGGCCACACGATGAACGAAGGCGAACTGACGAGCATGGAATGGGCGGCGAAGTGCGTCGCTGGACCCTGGCCGAACGAACCAAAATAGACCAGTAGCCGGGGAGCCCGGGAGCCGGGCAGCCGGGTACCAAGACCAATCGAGGTAACTGGGGCGGCGGGTGCATGAGCGGCCCGCCGCTTCGCGTTTCACCGCGCGAGGGATCGCCGCGTGCCGGGCGAAGGATTCTCTCCCAATGATGTATCTCGTCGATGGCGACGGGCTGCTGTACCGGGCGGCAAACGCCATCCCCTACTTCACCAACGACGCCGGGTTGCCCACCAACGGGCTGCACGGCTTCACCACGATGATGTCCCAGCTCGTGCGCAGCGCCAGGCCGTCGCACCTCGCCGTCGCGTTCACCGCCGACCCCCCGCTGCGCAAACACGCCTGGGACCCCGATTACAAGATCAACCATTACGAGCATCCCGACGAGATCAAAGCGCAGATGCCCTACGCGATGCAGCTGGTCGAGGCCCTCGGGGGCCGCGCGTTGCTGATCGAGGGCTACGAGGCCGATGACATCATCGCCACGCTGGTGGCGCGGCGCCGCCGCGTGCCGGTGCGCATCGTGAGCAGCGATCGCGACTTCTACCAGCTCGTTAGCGACGCCATCCACCTGCTGATGCCGGTACGCGGGGTGAGCGAGATGCGGGAAGTGGGACCGCGGGAAGTCGAGGCGGCTTTCGGGATTCCCCCCGCGCTGGTAGCGGATCTCAAGGCGTTGGTCGGCGATACCTCCGATGACATTCCCGGCGTGCGTGGGGTGGGGCCGAAGACGGCGGCGGCGCTGTTGAAGCTCTTCCCCTCCGTGGAACTGCTGCTGGAGCATGTCGATGCGGTGTCGATCCCCGGCGTCCGCGGCAAACTGCTCGCGATGCGCGACCGCATCCTGCTCAACAAGCGGCTGGTCGTCCCTTTGACCGTGGAACTGCCGGAGCCGCTGGACATTGCCCTGCGGCCACCAGACCCATCCGCCCTGGCCGCCCTATCGGAGGAAACCGGCGTCGGCGCGATCGGCCGCGCGTAGCGGCTACGTCTTCGGCCTCGCCGACCAGATCCACACGATCAGCACGATCCCGGCCACGATCGGAATCGCCGCGGTTCTCACCCCGAAGTCCCCGCGCAGCCAGCCCCACAGGCTGACGAGGATCCCGAGCACCAGTGCGACCACCACCGGCGTGGCGAGGCCCCCGTACCTGACCGCGTCCTGGCCGATGGCCCAGATGACCACGCCGAGCCCGAGCAGCGTGCCGCCCAGAAACAAGGCCAGACCCGGATCTTTGATCTCATAGCCGAAAATGGCGCTCGCTAATGATGGAATCAACGCAGACACGCCGTACAGAATTGTGACGACGGCGGTTGCCAGGAGCGGGGTCCGAAGCTTCTCCACTGCTTCACCTCCGACGCTAAAAGTTGAAGCCGCCAAACTGTTTGTCAGTTGGGCCTCGATTCCTGCTCGCGCAGGCAGGGCCGCGCGAAGATTGACCCCGAAGTATGACCTGCCGTGACTGAGAGCCGCACCCTCCATGACCTGACCGCGACGGAAGCCTCCGCCATGATGCGTTCGGGTGCCCTGTCGCCTGCGGCGCTGGTCGAGGCGCTGCTGGCGAGGATCGACGCGCTGGAACCGACGGTGAAGGCGTGGGTGACGATCGATCGCGCACAGGCGCTGCGACTGGCGGAGGAGATGAGCGAAGAGACGCGGGCAGGAACCTTCCGAGGTCCCCTGCACGGCATCCCCGTCGGGATCAAGGATATCGTTCACGTCGCCGGGGTCCTGACGACCGCTGGCGCGGGCCGGTTTGCCCATGTGGTCCCTTTCGAGGACGCGGCGAGTGTCGCGCGGCTGCGGGCGGCGGGGGCGATCGTCCTGGGGAAGACCACCACGACCGAGTTTGCTTATCTCGATGCCACCGTGACGACCAATCCGTGGAATCCCGGCCACACGCCCGGCGGGTCTTCGGCCGGTTCGGCCGCGGCGGTGAGCGCCGGTATGATCCCGGTCGCGTTGGGATCGCAGACGATCGGCTCGACGCTCCGTCCCGCGGCGTACTGCGGAATTGTGGGATTCAAACCCACCCACGGCCGCATTTCTCTCGACGGTGTCCACCCGCTGGCGCCGACCCTCGACCACGTGGGAATCTTCTGCCGCAGCGTCGACGACGCAGCGCTGCTGTTCGCCGTGCTGGCCGACGATCCCGCGCAGGGTACCGGGCCGCCCGCCGGGCCGCAAACCCCGCCGCGGATCGGCGTGCTTGGCGACTTCTTCGTTACGCGCACCGAGGCCGGGTCGCGGGCCGTTATCACCGGTGCCGTGAACGCCCTGGCTGCAGCGGGCGCGCAGATCGTCGATGTTGCGCTGCCGGTCAACTTCACCGACGTCTACGATGCCACCAACCTGATCGTGGAAGTCGAGGCCGCATCGGTGCACCGGGCACGGTTCGCCGAGCACGGCACGCACTATCGGCCGAAGCTGCGGACGCTGGTCGAACAGGGGCAGCAGCGCAGCGCCGCGGCGTATACCGGCGCGCTCGATCTGCGCCGGCGCTTCCGCGAAGAGATGACGCAGGCGGCGGCCCGTGTCGACGCGCTGCTGATGGCGACGACGCCGGCACCGGCGCCGCGGGGACTGGAGTCCACCGGGGATCCCACGTTCTGCGCCCCCTGGAGTTTTGCGGGATTCCCGGCGATCTCGCTTCCGGCGGGGCTGAGCGGCGGCCTGCCCGTGGGCATACAATTGGTGGCAGGATTGAATGCGGAAGCTCAGTTGCTGGCCGCCGCACACTGGTGCGAGCGGATCATCGCGTTCAGCGCGACGCCGGATCGTGCAGGACGCCTGACCATCCCGCAGCAGATGGTGTAGACATGGACTACCGCGCACTTGCCAGTCACGGCATCGGCCCCAAGACGGCCCAGCCCAGCACGGTCGCGATCGTCGGCGCCGGCATGGCGGGTCTGGTGGCCGCCCATGAACTCCTGCGCGCCGGTCACGACCCGATCATCCTCGAGGCGCAGGATCGCGTCGGCGGACGCGTCTATACGATACGCGAACCGTTTGCGCCGGGTCTGCATGCCGAGGCCGGCGCGATGCGGATTCCCAAAGCGCACGACCTGACCCTGGCCTATGTTGAGAAGTTCGGGCTGCGCACGCTGCCATTTACGATGGGCAACCCCAAGGCGTTCTACTACATCGATGGGCGGAAGTTCCGCGTGGAAGAAGCGGACCAGGATCCGAGCCGTCTGCCTTTCGACTTCGGCGATCACGAGGCCGGCAAGACGATCGCACAACTCTGGACCGAGGCGCTGCGCCCCATCGTCAAGAGACTCGAGACGCAGGGCGACGCCGCCTGGGCGGAGATCGTCGATGAGAACGACCAATACTCCGTGCGCGAGTTCCTGGAGGCGAACCACTGGTCGGAGGCGGCAATCGAACTGTTCGGACTCCTGTGGAATCAGGAAGCGCTGCTGAATTCCTCCTTCCTGGAATTGTTGCGGGAAGAGGTCGGCAACTTCTACACCGATATGGTGCAGATCGAGGGCGGCACGGACCGGCTGCCGTACGCGATCGCCGCGGGTCTGCGCGACCGCATCCGCTTCAATACCAAGATGGCCGCCATCGATCAGACGCCGGACGGTGTGATTGTCCACTGCCAGACCCCGGCGGGCCGGATCCAGGTCAGCGCGGACTACGCCATTATCACGCTGCCGTTCGCGGTGCTCCGGCACGTGGAGGCGCTGAAACCCTTCTCCCGGCCCAAGCAGCGCGCGATCCGCCAGCTACACTACGACGCCTCCGCCAAGATCTTCTTCCAGTGCAAACGACGGTTCTGGGAAGAAGACGACGGGATTTTCGGCGGGGGCACGGTCACCGATCTGGCGGTCCGCAACATCTACTACCCGGAACACGGCCGGGAGACGGGCCGCGGCGTGCTGCTGGCCAGCTACACCTGGTCCGAGGATGCCCAGCGCTGGGGCTCGCTGCCGGCTGAGGAGCGCATCACCCAGGCCCTCGAAGACGTCGCGCAGATCCACCCGCAGGTGACCGACGCGTTCGAGGTGGGGGCGTCAAAGATGTGGCACGATGACGAGTATGCCGGGGGCGCGTTCGCGCTGTTCGACCCCGGCCAGCAGAAGCTGCTCTACGATTACATCATCGCGCCCGAAGGCCGCATCCACTTCGCGGGTGAGCACACATCCCTGACCCATGCCTGGATTCAGGGCGCAATCGAGTCAGGACTCCGCGCCGCATCCGAGGTCTCCCGCGCCGCATCCGGGTCGTGACCGCGAACCCGCGCGGGACGACCATGTTCCGGGAACAGCCTGGAGATCAGCTCAGAGGCACGAGGCCGTGAAATTGGCCGTGGTGTTGCCTGAGAGCGTGATCGCCTTGCTGGGCGGGTTGAACGCGCAGCCGGTCTTGCTCGGCGTGAGCGTGTACGTGCCTTTGCGCACGTTGAAGAACGCGTAAAATCCCCGTGTCCCGCCGGTCTTGGTTGTGCTCGTGCATCCGCCGGGACCGCTGAGGGTCATCGTAACTCCGCTCACTCCTGCCCCGGACGACGTCCTGACCTTGCCCGAGAGGGTGTAGGTTCCCGATCCGGTGCAGCCGGCGGCGGCCACCGATTCGGGGTGCACAAGCAACACGGTCACCGCCGCAACGAGCACAAGGCATGCGATTCTGCTGGTACTGATCCTGAGCATGTTCGGTCCTCTCTCCCACCGCTGAATTACGTGCCTGAATCTGATTTACCCAGGGGATGGAGAAACACCAAGGCTCCGCCAGGAGGCATAGGAGTTCGCTCAGTCGGAACGAATGTGGCCCTTCTGCGTCATCCTCACGACCGGACAAGGCGGAGCGGATGAGTCCATCGGGCTACGTCATGACGCTGCTGATCCTCCTGCTGCTGTCGTTCGTGCTGCTCTATAACGGCCTCGTGAAGTGGCGCAATACGGTCGCCTCCGCCTGGGCGCAGATCGACGTGCAGCTGAAGCGCCGCTACGACCTGATCCCCAACCTCGTCGAAGCCGTTCGCGGATACGCCAGGCACGAGCGGGAACTCTTCGAAACGATCGCCAGAGTCCGTAGCTCGGCCCTCGCCGCGGGCACGCCGCAGGCCGTGGCCGACGCGGAACTGCAACTGGCGCCGGCGATCCGGTCCCTCTTTGCCGTTGCCGAAGCCTATCCGCAGCTCAAGGCCGACCAGAACTTTCGCACGCTGATGGAAGAGCTGACCGCCACGGAGAATAAGGTGGCCTTCGCCCGGCAGTACTATAACGACTCCGTGCGCGTGTACAACACCAAGATCCAGCAGTTCCCCGCGGCCCTCATCGCCGGCTGGCTGCGCTTCCGGCCGTCAGACTACCTCGAGGTGGACGCGGTGCAGCGGGAAGTCCAGCAGGTCAAGTTCTGACGTGGCGCGCACGGACGAAGATCTGCACCTGCAGCAGCGGATCGACCGCAATGTGCTCGCGACCTGGGTGTGTATCGGCGCGGTCATCATCCTGACCACCGCCACGGCGTGGTTCTTGGGCCAGTTCTGGGAATTTGGATTTCCGGCCGCCGTGATCGGATTTCTCTTCGCCACGTTTTCCTCAGCGACCGCGTACTTCTACGGCGATCGACTCGTGCTGGGGCTGCTCTGGGCCGAGCCCGCCAGCCGCGAGGAACACCGGGAACTCATCAATGTGATCGAGGAGATGGCGATCGCCTCGGGCCTGCCGGTGCCGAAGATCTACGTGATCAGCTCACCGGCATCCAATGCCCTGGCCACGGGCCGTGATCCACACAATGCGTCGATCGCGGTGACCAGCGGATTGCTCGAGATTCTCAACCGCAACGAGCTCCAAGCGGTCGTCGCGCACGAGATGTCCCACATTCGCCAGCGGGACACCCTCTACGCGGTCGTCGTGGCGACGCTGGTGGGAGCGATCGTGATCATGACCGACATCTTCTGGCGGACGGCACGGACCGGTGAATTCCGCGGTTCGCGGGACGATTCGGATTCGAAGGGTGAGATCGTCATCTTGGTCATCGGGATTCTCCTGGCGGTGCTGGCGCCGATTCTCGCCAAGATCATCCAAATGGCGATGTCACGGCGCCGCGAGTACCTGGCCGATCTCGGGGGCGCCGACCTTACACGAAATCCAAGCGCGCTCGCAGACGCTCTGGAGAAAATCGCCGCAGATCCAGATCGCCTGGACATCGCCAACCGCGGCGTGCAGCACATGTTCGTGCTGAATCCGGTCAACCCACTGTCAGAGGGAGAGGGCTGGTTCGGTCACCTGCTCAATACGCACCCGCCAATCGCTGAGCGCCTCCGGATCCTGCGGGCGCTGGCCCACGAGCCGGCACGAAGAAGTCACGGGAGACAACAAGGGTAGTATAATAACGACCGTCGGGCGGGCGTAGCTCAGTGGTAGAGCATCGGCTTCCCAAGCCGAGGGTCGTGGGTTCAAGTCCCATCGCCCGCTCTAGAAAGTAGACGGGAGGAGCGTCGTTGGCTCCTCCCGTCTACTTTCTAGAAAATCAGTGGAATGAACCCACGACCCGAGGGGGGGTGGGAGAGGTACTCCCCCACGTAGTAAAGGGGGGCAGCGAGCGCGAACGCACCTACCCAATAGTTCGCGTGACCTTCGTCGCGAGCGATCAGGGGGGATTATTCCTCCCTGAGGAGGGCGCCGCGACGTCAAATTCCGCTCGGGGCCCCACGCGTCCAGAACGCGTGGGGGTCGCGGCGCCCGACGGCCGGGGGTTCAAGTCCCATCGCCCGCTCCAGAAAATAAGATGGGGACCTTGAGTTGTTTTGCGCGCGGTATCTCGCGGAGCAACGTTTCGGGGCCAGCGTGTTCGCGAAAATCATGGAAAACAGCTCACCTATACTGCAGTTGCCAGCGCTCCTACATTACCATCTTCTTGTACTGATCGGGTCTTCGCTCCGCGATGAACCTGCGGGTTGTACGGGCGGCACCGATGTCGTCGAGATCGATGGCGGCCCACACCAGCTCGCTCCCGTCCTGCTGCTTACTCATCGCCAGGATTTGTCCATCTGGGGAGACAATTGCGCTACGACCGAGCCACTCCATCCCATCCTCCGTGCCTGCCTTTGACGCCGCCACGACGAAGGTCGTGTTCTCGTAGGCGCGCATCTTGATGATCATGTCATGCATCTCTGCCCGCCACGGTCTGAGTTCGGGACTATAGGTCGGAGAGTTGGTGCACAGGAAAATGATCTCCGCCCCGCTCACGGCCAGACAGCGCGCGGCTTCCGGGAAATGTCGGTCGTAGCAGATGATTACGCCAACCCTGGCAACCCCGACGTCAAATACGGGGAAGCCCAGATTTCCAGGAGTGAACCAACTCGTTTCAAAGGCGTTATCCTCGCCGGGTACCCACTCTACAGGTTCCGGAAGGTGTACTTTTCTGTACTTCCCAAGACGCTCCCCGGTCCCGCTGACCACCAAGGCGGAGTTGAAGTACTTACCTCCGGCTCGCTCAGCGTAGGGGACAATTAACGCCACGCGCGCCTCTCTGGCCAGCGCAAGTACCTTGCTCGCCGGCGCGTCTTCGAGAGTGTCGAAGTAACGATGGCGCGTCGCCACGTCCGCCGGGGGCGGGAACCGCGGGAAGTACTTTGTCAGTGCGAGTTCTGGGAAACTGAGGATCTGCACGCCCCGCTCCACTGCCTCGACGAGGAGGCGGAGCATCGCACTGAGATTCTCTTGCCTGTCTGATGCTCCGGGGCCGAGCTGCGCGGCGCCGACCACGATTCTTCTCACGGTTGCGTCCAACCGGGGCTTGACATAGCGCTGCGGTGTGTGGTATACGGGATACGGGATGCCAATACCTGCTCCCCCAGACCTTCGGCAGAGTGTGTCTAATTACATAGAGCGGCACGCCGCAGATTACATCGCCCATCTGTCCCACGCCCTACACCAACCAAGCATCAGCACGGAAAACCTTGGCATGACGGAGATGGCGGAGTTCGTCCGCGCCACGCTGGAGGACATCGGAGCCGCGACGGTCGTGGTGCCCACCGCTGGACACCCGGTCGTGATGGGCGAAGTGCCGTCGGCTCAGGGGCTGTCCCTGCTGATCTATGGGCACTACGACGTCCAGCCCACCGGCGCTCTTGAAGAATGGGAGACGCCTCCCTTCGAGGCGGATGTGCGCGGAGGACGGATCTTCGGCCGTGGGAGCGCCGACAACAAGGGACAATTCCTGGCGCAGGTGTATGCGATCAGGGCGCTGCGGGAAGTCCTTGGGGAACTTCCAGTGAGGGTGCGGTTCCTGGTCGAGGGGGAAGAGGAAATCGGCAGCCCGCACTTACGGTCGGTCCTAGAAACCTACCGAAATCGCTTGGCGTCCGATGTCTTCCTGCGCGCAGACGGGGCCATCCACTATTCGGGACGTCCCCAGATTGTGCTGGGTCAGAAGGGTATGCTGTACGTCGAGCTGCGGGCGTCCAACGGCCAGCAGGAAGTTCACTCCATGGAAGCTCCCGTGATGCCCAACCCCGCGTGGGAGTTGGTTGAAACGCTGAGTAGCCTGCAGAATGCCCGTGGGGTGTTGGTCAGCGGTTTCTATGACGATGTGAGGGCCTTGGGCCAGCAGGAAGCTGAGGCGTTCGAGGCCATACCCATCGATCGGGAAGAATATCGCCGGGGTATTGGCGTGGACCGACTGACGCCAGGGCTCGAGGGCGCCAACTTTTGGGCCCGGTTGCACCTCGCGCCGACCTGCAACATCGCGGGGCTGCATGCCGGCTATACGGGCCCCGGCTCAAAGACGATCGTTCCCTCCGACGCCAGCGCCAAGCTCGATCTGCGGCTCGTACCGGATCAGAATCCAGATGTGATCTTCGAAAAGCTGCAGGCGCACGTGGCCGCCGTAAGTGGCGGACATGTCGTCGCCAAGAAGCTGAAGGCGATCCACCCCGCCCGGACCGATCTGCGGCATCCGGTCGTTGACATTCTCCGGGAGGCGCTCCGCACCACCTATCAGGTTGAACCCGTCGTGCTCCCCAGTTCCAAGGGCTCGGGGCCGGCGCACCTGTTCACCGAGGTTCTCGGCGTCCCGTATCTGCTGGTTCCGATTGCTCAGATCGACAGCAACATGCACGGCCCAAATGAAAATCTGCGGCTTGACCTGTTCGTGCGAGGCATTCAGGCGACTGCGAACATGATCCTCGGCTTGGCGCAGAACCAAGCAGCAATCCTCGCACACGCCAACTCAGACGGCCGGAGGCCCGACGCATGAAGATCACGCACATTGAGGTCATGATTGTGGCCATACCCAGGGCCGAGGTGTTCAAGCTTTCCTCCGCCATCCTGGCCGACGATCACGTCAACGTGATTACGAGAGTTGAAACGGACGACGGCATCGTCGGGTATGGGGAAGCCACATCGATGGAGTGGTTTTCGGGCGAAAGTGCCGAGACGATGAAGGCTACGATCGACCGCTATCTCTCTCCGGCCCTCTTGGGGAAGGACCCGTTCGCCATCGAGCAGCTGGCAGTCGTCATGGATCACGCGGTGTTCGGTCAACCGTTCGCCAAGTCTGCCGTTGAGATCGCCCTGTGGGACATCAAGGGGCGTGCGCTGGGTGTCCCGGTCTACGAACTGCTCGGCGGACTGGTGCGGGCGGAGGTTCCCCTGCGAGGTTTTATTAAGGGGGGCATCTCTTCACCGGAGGAAATGGCGGCCTCGGCACGCGAGGAGGCCGAGCGCGGCTGTCGGCTCGTCAAGATGAAAGTGGGTATCGATCCGCGAAGCGACATCGAGCATTACCGCGCGGTCGTCGAAGCGGTGGGACCAGCGGTCGACATCCAGGTGGACGCGAACCAAGGGTATCCGGATGCCGGCACTGCCATCCGGGCGCTGGCCGCCATGGAAGCCATCGGCCAGCTGGCCATCGCGGAGCAGCCTCTCCCCAGGACGCAGCTGCGAGGGCTGGCCGAGGTGGCGAAGGTGCTAAAGGCGCCGATCATGGCAGACGAGAGCGTGTTCAGCATCAGCGATGCGTTCGTCGGCATCGGGGTGGGCGCCGTAGAGAGCATCATCATCAAACTAGGCAAGCACGGGGGTCTGTTGAACTCCAAAAAGATCGCCGCGATTGCCGAAACCGCCGGCGTGCCGCTTTCTACCGGCATGATGGGCATGCACAGCGCCGGCAGTGCGGCCGAAATCCACTTCGCGGCCGCCACCCCCGGTGTCACGATTCCCGTCAACGTGTCGATCCAACGTTCGCTGACGGACTCGATCCTGGTGCGGCCCTTGATCGAGGCAGGCCCCAGCATCGCGGTGCCTCGGGATCCCGGTCTTGGGATCGAGATCGACACGGACAAACTCGCCAAGTATACGATCGCCGGCTAGCTGGCCCCGCCGGCGAGAAGGAGGAACGTGATGGCTAGCGGTGGGCAAGGGCGAATCGGGGCAGGGATTCCTTCGGGCACAATCTGGCCGAATGACTATGGCCGGTACGTCGAGCTCGTCGGCGTGGCGCAGGACATTCTGGGGCGGAGCGGGGTGAAGGCCGGAACGAAGGTGGCGCTCAATGCCGACACGCGGAAGAATAGAAATCTCGTTGACGCGTTCTTCGCCGCGGCCCTCGCCCTCAAGGCCGACGCCGTGCTCCTGCTCAGCCCGCCGCGGCGGGAGATGTATCAGGAGATGCCTCCGCTCGTGATGGCCGCGATTGAGAAGGCGGAGATCGTGGTGAACCTCCTCACCGTTTCCCACTTCTACACCGAGTCCACCTCCAGGGCCATCGATGCGGGGGCAGGGATTCTTGCGATCTGGGGAAGCGAAGACGATCTCATCAAGCTCGAGCCGTCGGACGACGTCGCCGCCCGCGTCTTTCAGGTGGCCGGGGTGCTTGAGCGTGGAGAAAAGGTGACCTTTCACTCGCCGGGCGGCACCAACGTCACCCTCAGCAAGCGCGGCCGGCGGCCCCACGCCAGTCCCGGGTATGCTCACGAGCGCTACAACTGGTTTGCGATCCCCTCGGCCACAGCCTCAGCCAGTGCCATCGAGGACTCGGTGGAGGGTACGGTGGTCATTGGTCCGGGAGACAAACTCCACAAGCTCATGCACACCGTGCAAGAACCGATCCGGGTCGAAATCAGGAAGGGGCGCATTACCTCGATCGAAGGAGGGCCTGAGGCTGATTTGCTTCGAAGCTGGTTCGACTCGTGGGGCGACGACAACGTCCGCACGTTCGCGCATTTGACGATCGGCTGCGACGATCGGGCCAGTATTCACGGACCGCACGCCGAGTGGGAGCATTCGCTCGGAACCGTGACATTTGGTTTCGGTTCCAACTTCCCCAAGCCCATGGGCGGAAAGGTTCGGGCGGCGTCACACATGGATTTCATGATGCAGAACGTCTCCTGCGAAGTGGACGGCGTCCCCCTCCTGGTGAACGGGCGCGTCGTCGGAATAGGAATGGAAGCGGCAGTCTGAAGTCAGATCACGATCGACGGAGGCATGGATATGAGGTCGCTGGCGGCGGCACTGGTTGCGGGATTCGTTGTCATGGTCCTAGTGGGGGGCGGTCTGCTTACGGATTCGTCGGCTCAGGCCCAGACGTCCAGGGTGCTCTTGAATATTGGTTGGCCGTGGGATCCCGTGAATTTGGACCCGGCCGCCGACTCGACCCAGGCCGGCCAGACAATCCGCCGGCTTGTGTACGATGGACTGCTCGAGTATTCGCCGAAAGGCGAGCTGATCCCATCCCTGGCCACGTCCTGGCAGGCGTCTCCAGACGGCCGCGTCTACACATTCAAGTTACGCCAAGGGGTGATGTTCCACGATGGGACGATCTTCGACGCCGCAGCTGCCAAGTATGGGTTGGACCGTGCGATCGCGGTGAAAGGGGGGCCGTTTGCTCCCGCGGTTGGCAGCGTGATCGAATCGGTGACCGTCGTCGATAGCTCCACCATCCGTGTGACGCTGAAGGAGCCATTTGGTCCATTCCTCTCGAAGATGGGTGCCATCTGGTCGCGCGTCTTCGTCTGCCCCCAGCAGGCCAGGCGAGCCGAGGTCAACGGGGATATGGGCGCCAACTGGCTGGCCGACAACATGTGCGGGACCGGTCCCTACCGGTTTGGCGCCTGGGTCCGGGAGACGCGGGTCGTACTCCGGCAGTTCCGTGATTACTGGGGGGGGTGGCCTTTAGAGACTCCGATTCAAGTCGTCAACTTCCTGATCGTGAGCGAGCCGTCGAGCCGGAGGCTGATGATCGAGCGCGGCGATCTGGACATCGCCTATCTGATCCCCCTGCAAGACCTCCAGGCGCTCGACAAGAAGCCGGGGGTCAAGGTTCTGGCCTATTCCGATCAGCCCCTGGTGCAGTACTACCTCTGGATGCTCAGCGGCAGGCCTCCGCTGAACAACGTGAAGGTGCGGCAGGCGATTTCATACGCGATTAGCTATGACAAGATTGCCAACAATATCCTGAGCGGATTTGCGAAGCCGGCCCGCGGACCGCTTCCCGCCGGGATGTGGGGCTTCGATCCGGCGACGCCGCGCTATCCGAGGGATCTCGACAAGGCCCGGGCCTTGCTGCGGGAGGCCGGGCTTAGCCAGCCCACCGGCATTACCGTGCGTCTCATGTGGTTCACGGGATTCGAGGAGCAGCGGCTGATCGCTCAGCAGATCCAGAGCGACCTGGCCGAGATCGGAATCACCGTGCAGCCGCTGGAAGCCACCAGCGCGGTGGCGCGCCAGCTCCGGCAGAAACTCGAGACCGCCCCGGAGATGTCCATCTTCTTCACGGCTTCGGAAGTCGATCCCGATGACTACCTGTACCGGTTTCATTCCGGGCAGATCGAACCGGTGGGGCGGAACCTGGGTTGGTACAAGAATGCTCGTGTTGACCAGCTGTTGGACCAGGCCCGGGCGCTCGTCGATCGGCGGCAGCGCGCAAGGGTTTACTCTCAGGTCCAGAACCTTCTCGTGGAGGATGCTGCGACAGCCTATCTCTTCACCATGCCGACGATCATCATCATGCGCGACAATATCGCGGGGTTCGTATACGTGCCGTTCTACGACATCGCGTTCAACGCCAGTGGCATGAGCAAGAAGTAGGCGCGTCCGCCCCGGTGCCGATTCCCAGTGGCCCCAGGTCTGCCTGCCTACATAGCGAGACGGCTACTGCTGCTTGGGCCCGTGATCCTGCTCATCGTCACTATCACGTTTGCCATGTCGTACGCTATCCCGGGGAATCCGGTCTATGCGCTGACCGGCCAGGACGCGACGGGCGAGACCCTCCAGTACTTGATCCGGCAGTACGGTCTGGACCAACCGGTGTACGTTCAGTTTTTCGCATATCTCGGCCGGTTGATCAGAGGAGACCTGGGCTGGTCGCTCTTTACTAAGCGTCCCGTCTGGGTAGACCTCACGCAGTTCTTCCCCGCGACGCTCGAGCTGGCAGGACTGGCCATGGTCGTCACGCTCGCGCTGGGGATTCCGCTGGGGGTGTTGAGTGCGCTACGTCGAGACTCGCCGGTAGACCACGGCGCCCGGATCTTCGCTCTCGGCGGAATTACGGTGCCTGTCTTCTGGTTGGGATTGCTGGCGCAACTGCTCTTTTACGGCAAACTGGGCATCCTGCCGGCGGGTGGCCAGCTCAGCGAAACGATCCAGGTGCTGACTCCGGTGCCGGCCGTGACGCACGTAATGCTGGTGGATGCGGCCCTTTCGGGGAACTGGGCGGGCTTTCGCGACGCGCTCGTACATCTTATCCTTCCCGTCGCGGTGTTGTCTTACGCGGGGGTCGCCCACGTCACCCGGATCACGCGGGCCAGCGTGTTGGAGGTCTTGCATGAACACTACGTGCGCACCGCGCGCGCCATGGGCATCCAGCACCGCCGCATCATCTGGCGACACGTCCTGAAGAATGCGTTGATCCCGATTCTGACGACGATTGGACTGGCGTTCGGGAATGCGCTGCGGGGATCGTTCCTCGTAGAGAGCATCTTCGACTGGCCGGGGATGGGGCGCTACGCGATTCTGGCCATTCTACGGCTGGACTACATGGCTATCATCGGGGTGTCAATTGTGGCAACCGTGGCCTACGTCCTGGTCAATCTTGTCGTCGACCTCCTGTACGTTGCGGCGGATCCGCGGATCAAGGTCTGAGGTTTCATGGCGGCGCAAATGGGCGTGGCGCGGGTGAATCTGAATGAGGCGGGGTCATCCCCCTCCCCCGCCGCGCCCCCCCGGCGGAAGCGTGCCCTGCGGGCATTCCTGCGTACCAAAGTGGCGGTCGCGGGGGTTACCGTCGCCATCGTTATGACGCTCGTGGCCTTGCTCGCGCCAATTCTGGCGACCCACCCGGCCGATGTCGGGCCACGGACGCATCCTGAAATTCGCCTGCTGCCGCCTTCCGGCGCGCACTGGTTCGGGACGGATGAACTGGGCCGCGACCTCTATTCGAGGGTACTCTTTGGCATCCGGGCGTCGATGATCATTGCCGTGGCGACCGTCAGCGTGACGTTTGCTATCGGTGTGCCGGTTGGTGTGACCGCGGGATTTTCGAGCGACTGGTGGCCCGAAGTGCTGATGCGGCTCGCCGACGTGTTTCTCTCCATTCCGTCCATCGTATTGGCCATCCTGTTCGCCACCTTGATTGGAAAGGGCATGCTGAACCTCGTGATTGCTATCGCCTTGGTCTGGTGGCCGGTCTACGCTCGGCTAGCGCACGGCATCACCCTGACGACGTCCCAGTACGAATACGTCACCGCTGCTCGCGCCCTCGGCGCCCGTCCGGCGCGCATCATGGCCAGGCATGTCCTGCCCAATATCCTGAGTCCTCTTCTTATTCAGGTCTCGCTGGACTTTGGCCGGGTCATTCTGTTTGCGGCGGGACTGGCATTTATCGGGTTGGGCCCGCCCGTTCCCGTGCCCGAGCTTGGCACGATGGTCGAGTCCTCACGCCGCTACGCACTGCAGGCGTGGTGGACTGCGGTCTTCCCGGGCGCCGCGATCTTTTTCCTGGCGCTCGCGTTCAACATTCTGGGCGACAGTCTGCGCGATGCTTTTGATCCGAGGGTAGAGCGCAATGGCTAAACACTCCGAGCAGTCACGAATGGTCTCCGCCCGGGTCGGAAGTCAGGGCGCCCTGAGCGGGCGCACGGCTCTGGTCACAGGAGCCAGTAAGAACCTGGGACGTGCCGCCGCGCTGGCGCTGGCCGAGGCCGGTGCGGACGTCATCCTCCATGCGCACCGGGACCGTGGGGGCGCAGAGGGCGTAGCGCGGGAAGTCGAAGGCGCGGGCGTCCGGGCGGCCGTCGTCGTGGGGGATATTTCCACGCACCAATCGGTTCGCGAGTTGATGCAGGGCGTCGTGGAGAGTGTCGGTGGTGTTGATATTCTCGTGAACAACGCCGCGATTCGTCCGAATCGCCCATTCCTTGAGCTTGATGAAGAGGCGATCAGGACCGTGTTTGGCGTGAACCTTTTCGGCGCCTACTTCTTGGCGCTCGAAGTGGTGCCAAAGATGATCGAAAAGGGGTGGGGCCGGATCATCAATGTGTCTGGGGTGGATGGGGCAATCGGTGGGCGACTCCGCACGCACATCGCGGCTTCAAAGGCCGGACTGATCGGCTTTACCAAGAGCCTCGCGCTGGAACTCGCCGCCCATGGTATTACCGTCAACTGTATTGCCCCGGGCCCGTTTCAGACCACGCGGACGCCGGAGTGGTTCCCGGGATGGGAGTCGCCGGCGGCATGGGATCAGGCGCATGTGGAGCTGATGCCCGTGAAGAGGTTTGGAGAGCCCAAAGAGTTCGGGTGGGCGTGCACGTTTCTTGCATCTCCCATGGCCGGGTACATCACCGGTCAGACGATCCATCTCAATGGAGGCTCGTACATGCCATGAAGAATACCTCGACCGCGGCGTCGCGAGAGTGTCGCGTCGTTTCAGCCACGGGCAGCCTGGGCGTCACGCCGTTTCACGAGGGATCATTCCAGGCGGCCCTGCAGCGGAATCCGCATGCCATTGGTGCCGACGCCGGGAGTGGGGATATCGGCCCATCGTTCCTGGGTGGCGACATAAGCTATCCCCCCGCGGAGTGGGAGAAGCGTGATCTCGAATTGCTCGTACAGGCCGCGCTGGATCTCGATGTCCCCCTCATCGTCGGTTCAGCCGGGGGCGCAGGAACGAATTCGGCGGTCGATCGTTATGCCGCCTTTGTAAGGGAGGCCGTTCAACGATCCGGACACCGTGGCATAGCCGTAGCCCGGATCTATGCAGAAGTGCCTC
This sequence comes from bacterium, assembly GCA_036505015.1. Lineage (GTDB taxonomy): Bacteria > Sysuimicrobiota > Sysuimicrobiia > Sysuimicrobiales > Kaftiobacteriaceae > DASXUC01. The sequence goes on from DASXUC010000014.1 coordinate 25,464, forward strand.
TCGCCTACCTTGAGCAGCGGGCGCGTGCTGGAGAAGTGATGCCGCTGGGGTTTCCCGGCCCGTTGTCCCAGGAGGCTGTCCGGGCCTCCAGCAGAGTCGTGGCGATGATGGGCGTGGAGCCGCTGCTCGAGGCCATGCGGCGGGGCGCGCAGATCATCGTCGCCGGGCGAGCCACGGACGACGCCGTGTTTGCCGCGGTGCCCATGCTGCAGGGATTTGACAAGGCCACGGCCCTCCACATGGGCAAGCTGATCGAGTGCGCGTCGATCGTGGCGACTCCGCCGCTGATGCGGGAAACCGTGATGGGTACTGTCAGGGAGAACGGGCAGAACGAGATCATCATCTCTGCGATCCATCCCGATCAGCGCTGTACGCCGGCTTCAGTGGCCGGCCACTCCATGTACGAGCGTCCCGATCCGACCGAACTCCTCCTCCCCGGCGGCCGGTTGGATCTCTCCCACGTGACCTTCGAAACGCACGATCGTCAATCCACGAAGGTCACAGGTGCGACGTTTGTGCCCGCAGATTTCTACGCGGTGAAGCTAGAAGGGGCCGGATGGGTCGGCGAACGCGCCTTTACGCTGTTCGCGTTCAGGGACCCCATCTCCATCGCGCATATCGACGAGATCTTGACATTCATTACCGATGAGGCGGCGCGGGTGCTCCCCGGTGTGGAGCGGGACAGGGATTACCGTCTCGTGTTCCACATCTACGGCCGCGACGGCGTGATGGGGGCTCTTGAGCCAGTGAAGCACATAGCTTCCCACGAAGTGGCGGTGGTGGCCGAAATTGTCGGACCGACGCGTGAGTTCGTCGAGCGCCTGGGTGCGTTGGTCAAATATGCATCGCTGCGAGCGTACTACAAAGGAAAGTTGGGTACCGCTGGTGGGGCGGCCTTCTTGCAGGACGAAATCTGGTTCTCTCCCCGGGGAGCGTTCCACTGGACCGTTGACCACCTCCTCCCCCTGAGCGATCCGCTGGAACTATTTCCCATCTCGTTGGAAGAGGTGTGAGGGTGACGCGGGCACAGGCCGGCCGAGTAAGAATCCGTGACGTGGCAAAAGAAGTCAGCAGTAAGAATGCCGGGAACTTTCTGTTGACGTTTGATATCGTTTTTGAGGACGACGCCATCTACCAGACGGCCAAAGCCGCAGGTATCATCACCCGCGACTCTGTGGCACGGATTTTCGGCATTCCAGAAGCGTCCGTCTATCGCGTGGTGGCCTTCGATCCGGCGCGCGGGTTCAAGATCACCATTCGGCGGCCCCTGCCCAGTGGTGACGTGGGGGAGAGTGATGTCTTCGGTGCCCAGCAATATGCCCCGTTGCTGGACCTGGAGATCCCGGTCTGAGGACCAGATGCCCGAGGGAGCGGTTACTCCAATGCTCGATCTGAAGAAGCACATCCAGCGCCGTCCGGCACTGTCCGACCAGGTGTATACCGCGCTGCGGGATGCCGTGCTGTCCGGTCAGCTCCCTCCTAACCATCGGACCACGGAGCGGGAAATCGGGGAACGACTGGGGGTAAGTCGCACCCCGGTGAGGGAAGCGCTGGGAAGGCTCGAGCAGGATGGGCTGGTCGAATCCTTGGAACGGAGTGGCTTTCGGATACTCCCGATTTCGATTTCCGACGTCTTGGAATCCTACGTGTGTCGCGCCGAACTGGAGGCCCTGGCCGTGAGTCTTGCGGCGCGGCGCCTGGGCGCTGAGGGATTTGCAGAAATACATCAGTGCGTGGTGGCCGCCCAGCGCGCTTTAACCAGCGACACGCTGACCGAGGTCCTGAACTGGAATTCGCGATTCCACCACACCGTCGTGAAGCTGTCGGGGAACCGGCGATTGGCTGCCCTGTATGACGTGGCGAACGTCCCCATCGATCGGTATCGGCGCCTGCTCTTGACCCTAGTCAAAGAGTCACCCCGGGCGACGAGTGAATATCTGCGCTTTGTGAAACGCTCGTTGCAGGCCCATACACAGATCGCGCACAGTTTGTCCGAAGGGGAGCACAAACAGGCGGCTCGTCTGATGCGAGACCATGTACTCGCGACCGGCCAGGATCTTGCGGCCGGCTTGCGGATCGTCGATCGCGAACGCATCGTGGCTTCTGGTATCATCCTTGATTCTGACGAACTGACACTTCCGGCGTCTAGATGAGAGAGGAACGCGGCTGGCGAGCACTCTTTCCAGACCTTCCTCAGTTTGTTCCCGACTTTGCAATGGATCCCCGTCGCGCTGCGCTGTTGGTGATCGACATGCAGGAGTATGGTCTGCGGCGCTCCAGCGGGCTAGGCAGGATTCTCGCACAGCGATATCCTGATCTCGCCGACTACTTCTTCGACCGGCTGGATTCGGTTGTCATTCCGAATACCCAGCGTCTCCTGTCATTCTTTCGGGACCATGGGCTGCGTATTGTGTACGTGACCGTGGGACCGGAACTGCCCGACGGCTCGGATTACTTCCCGAGAAGACGGCGGCGAGATGAGATGCGCCCGACCGGCGATCAGACACTCTTCCCCCGTGGTAGCCGAGAACACTCTGTGATTGATGAGCTGGCCCCACGGCCGGGGGAATTAGTCCTAAACAAGACCTCGATGAGCCCCTTCAATTCGACCGGGATCGATCAGCTGCTGCGCAATATGAACATCACCGGACTCGTCGTCACCGGCGTGGGAACGCATGCCTGCGTGGAGACGACTGCCAGAGATGCCGCGGACCGGGGATACGACGTCTACCTGATGGAAGACGCGTGCACGTCCGTGCACCCGCAGTTGGATCAGGCAGCCCTGCTCTCCTTTGCGCTTCTCTCTGGAAAGGTAAAGACGACTCCAGATGTCTTGGAGGAATTTGGAGCGCTGCTCCGCTAGGAGGCACTCGCACCGCGTCCGGCTCCGGGCCTGGGCACACGAGGAGAAACCATCGGTCAACCTCTCGCCTTCACCCTAGCGCATGGAGGACCGGTTCGGGGGAATCTCTTTCAGGAGCTACCGATTGCCAACCTCGAATGGTGGGACGACCTGCTCCCGTGGGACCAAATTGGGACCAAACCAGAAGGAAATGGGCAGGTCCAGATAGAGGAACAGTCGGTTGTTGGAGCCGCGAAACGGCAAGCAGACAGCACCCTTTAGAACCAGACGGCAGTAGACGACAGATCGGAAACATGGTGTTCAAGTCCTATCGCCCGCTCCAGAAAGTGGAATGAACCCACGACCCCAGGGGGTGTGGGGACCGTACGTGTCGAGAGGAGCCCCGATGGAAGTCTTCGATGCCGTCCGCACGCTGATGGCGGTGCGGAGTTACCGGAAGAAGCCTGTGCCCGCGGAGTCAGTGCAACGCATCGTCGAAGCCGGTCGGCTGACGGGCAGCAGCATGAACGGCCAGCCCTGGCACTTCATCGTTGTCGAGGATCCCGCCGTGCTTCAGGAGTTGGGCGCGCTCGCGCGGACCGGACCCTATGTCGCCCAGGCGGCCCTCGCGGTTGTGGTGGCGGTCGAGCGGACGAAGTACGCGATCTCGGACGCGAGCCGGGCGATTCAGTCGATGATGCTCACCGCGTGGGCGGACGGGATCGGCTCGAACTGGGTGGGGTTCCTCGGGCCCGCGCAGGTGAAGACTCTGTTGGGTGTTCCCGACGACCTCGACGTCCTGGCGATCGTGCCGTTCGGATACCCGGCGAAAACGATCCGGGGCAGGAAGCGGAGGAAGGTACGCTCCCAGGTCGTGCACCGGGAACGGTTCGGCCAACCGTTTGACTGATCCGGAGAATCAGTCGCCGGAGACTCTCTCCAGCAGCGCGTTCACCGTGGGCGTGACGGCCCGCTCGAGGGCTTCCGGATACCGGAGGCGACCCTCATCGGCGAGCGTCCGCGCGGCCTGCCCAGCGGCCGTCATCAACGATCGGACGGCGCGGGCCATCTCGCCCGCATCGAGCCGGACGTAGCTGTCATCGATTTGGACGCGCTCTTGGGGGGTCGCACGCCGCCGCAGGTCTCCCGCCGCCGGCGATGGATGGAGTTCATGCAGCAGCACGCGTACGTGGCGGCGGAGCGTTTCGACATAGATCGCAGCCGTCCACAGCCGTCCCCTGGCCAGAGCCTTGGCGCAGCGCGGCAGCTCCCGCCAGAACCAGTCCGCCGCATGCTGGAGGCTGCGGGATCGCTCCTCGGGACCAGGCGCGTAGTACGGAAACTCGATCCCGCGGAGGATGTCCCGCTTGTCCACGAGGACGCGATACGAACCGCCGTGGATGTGCTGGAATGCTGATACCGGTGCCAAAGCCAGCTCGCCGTCAACGCCGTCGGCGTAGACGAAGATGATCATGTCAAAGCCGAATTCCGAAAAATCGTCCCAGAGGGCCAGATCGCCCAGCGCGCGCATAAACCGTTCACGGTCGGCAAAGAACGCCTGATACGCTTCGGTCTCCACAACCGCATACAGGTCGAGGTCCGAATACGCGTCGGCGGTTCCGGCGGCCCACGAACCGCCGAGGAACGCGGCGCTAACGCGTGGGTCGGCCAGACACGCCGCGGTGAACCGCTCGAGGAGAGCCGCCTGAGAAGGACCCATCGCCGCCGGATCGGAGGGCTGCACGGCGGGCTAATACGACGATAACTGTGTGTCCAGGTACTCCACGAGCTCCCGGGCGATCGCTTCCTTGCCGACGACGGTTTTGGCGATGGCGCCTTCCGGCGTGATGAAGTATCCGGTGTGCTTGCCGCCCTCGATTTCGCGGAGATCGTTGGCGATCACCAGATCGCAGTGATTCTTTCGGAGAAACTCGAGCGCGATCGCCTGCAGGTCCGCCAGTCCCTTGTCGACCTCCAACTTGAATCCCACCAGAAAGGTCTTAGGTGCGAGCTCTTTCACCAGCCCGATCGCCTTGGGTGTGGGGACCAACCGGATGATCCACTCGTCGACGTTCGACCCCGTCTTGCTGTGCCGTACCTCGTCGGGCTGAAAGTCGAGCACCGCCATCGGGTGGATGACGGCATCGTATCCGCCCCCGGGCAGTTCCTGCTGAAAGACCTTGATCAGATCGTCGACGGTGTCCACGGCGATCAGCCGAATGTGGTCGTGGCGGCTGCTGCGCACGACGGGCACCTCGCTGGGCCGCCCATAGACGAAGGTGACGTGCGCCCCGCGGCGGATCACCTCTTCCGCGATGAGGGCTCCCGTTCGCCCGCTGGCTTTGTTGGTGATGAACCGGACCGCGTCCAGCGGCGCGCGCGTGGGCCCGGAGGTAATCAGCATCCGCTTGCCGTGTATCGCCATTGGCTAGCCCGTGCGCTCGTCGATCCCGGGCACGGGGAACGCCAGGCAAAACTCTCGCACATCGTTGCGCATCGCCGCCAAGGCGGGATTGTGGGCGATCGCGGTCCGGAATTTCTTGAGCGCCGCGGAGCGCTGGGCCCGATCGTCCGGCAGCTGGAAATCACGGACCTGGCCTTCCACGTGGGCGATCCACCCCGCGATGCGGTCCATCTCGCCTTCCTTCATCCCGCGGGTTGTCGCCGCCGGCGAACCCAATCGCACGCCGGAGGGATAGAACGCCGACACGGGCTCCCCCGGGATCGTGTTCTTGTTCACGGTGATCCCTACCCGGTCCAGCGCCTCCTGCAGGAATACCCCCCGCCCTCCTCCGCCCGGCGTGAGGTCGAGGAGCACCATGTGGTTATCGGTCCCGCCCGTGACCAGTTTGAGGCCACGCTGACTCAGGCCATGGGCCAACGCCTTCGCGTTTGCGACGATCTGGCGGCCGTACGCCGCAAACGCCGGCTGCATCGCCTCGCCAAGGGCGACCGCAATCGCCGCGGTGGTGTGATCGTGTGGACCGCCCTGCAGCCCGGGAAAGATCGCGCGGTCGATCTTCTCGGCCAGGTCCGGATCCTTCTGCAGACCCTTCTGGGTCACCAGGATCATCGCGCCGCGCGGCCCGCGCAGCGTCTTGTGCGTGGTCGTGGTGACGATGTGGGCGTACGGCACCGGGCTCTTGTGCACCCCGGCGATGACCAGTCCCGCGATATGGGCGATGTCGGCGGCGAAGAAGGCGCCAACCTCGTCGGCCACCGCCGCGAACTCCTCGAACGGGAACTCCCGCACGTACGCGGTCGCGCCGCACCAGATCAGGCGCGGCTTGTGCCCGCGCGCCAACGCCCGGACCTCGTCGACATCGATGTACCCGCCCGCGTTGACGTGGTACGGAACACTCCGATAGTAGATGCCTGTCGCAGACACTTTCCAGCCGTGCGTAAGGTGGCCGCCGTCGGGAAGATTCTGGCCCATGATCGGGTCGCCGGGCTCGCACGTCGCCAGGTAGACGGCAAGGTTGGCCGGACTGCCCGAATAGGGCTGCACGTTGGCGTGCGGCACGCCGAACAACTCCATCGCCCGCCGCTGCGCCAGGCGCTCGACATCGTCGATGTACTCGTTGCCGCCGTAATACCGGCGCCCGGGATATCCTTCCGAGTACTTGTTGGTGAAGATCGTGCCCATCGCCCCGAGGACGGCTGCGGACACATAGTTCTCCGATGGGATCAGTTCAACGCCCTCGCGCTGACGCTGCCGTTCGTGCTGCAGGATGGCAAAGACTTCGGGGTCGTGCTGCTCGAGCCCCATGCGATGTCGCGGCTATTCCGATGCGGCCAGACTCACTTCGCCCACGGCGTCGCCCACGCGGATGATGCCGTCGCCCGCTGCCTCAACGACGCGCGCGAGCTGGCCGCGGCGGCCTGCCAGCTGCTGTTGAAACGCAACCCGGTCGACGACGTCGAGCACCGTGCCGATATGAGTGCAGGGCTCGCAGGGCCCGGTGAGCTCGAATGTCACCGGCCCGATCCGCAGGCGGGTCCCGGCGGGGAGCTGCTCCAGGATCGGAAACTCCACGGTAATCTGCTCGCGGAGATCGCCCGGGCGGAGGCCGAAGTCCCGCAGCGTGGTCGCATCGAGAATCAGCACCTGCCGCCGGTCGTCGTCTCGCTTCTTGCCGTGCACGTCGCCTTCCAACCCCTGTCCCACCACGGCTCGGGCCGCGGCGACCGGCTGCGGCGGCGTCCGTTGCTCCCGGAGGAGGTGGATGCTGAGGACCTGCCCTGCACGTTCTGTCATCGGTCACGCGGCCGGTCCAACTCGACGTCTGGTGTGTCTATTGTTCCCAAGTCGCCATCGAGTTCCTCCAACTCGGGTACGGACCAATCCCAGCGCGGGACCGGAGCACCCGGCCGCGCCGGCTCAGCCGGCCTGAGCTCCATGGCGCCGCTGCCCACCGGAAGGATTCCGCCGAAGCGCATCGCCAGCACCTTGTTCACGTCGCGCCCGAAGAACCACCACAGCACCGGGGCCAGCACGATCCAGCCCGACGGGCCGGCCTCGCCGAATGTCTTCACCAGCGAGAGGATCCGCTCGGGCACAAACAGCATCCCGCCGACGATGAGCGTGGAGATCGCCGGCCGTACCAGGGCGATCACGCTGTTCGCCCAGATGTAGACGCGCGACGCGTCGGGCACGGTGGCTTTGACGAAATCGACCCACACTTCCGCGTTGGTCTGCTCCAGATCGGTGAGCTGCCGACGGAACTGCACTTCTTGTTCGGGGTCCGAGAGCAGCCCGACGCTGCGCAGGAGCTTGATCAGCGCCTCGAGCAGGGCGCCGGAGATCCTCATCGCTTCGCCTCCTCAGTCAGAGTGACGATCTTGGCCTGATGGTCGTAGACAACGACCAGCCCCAGCGCGACGGCCAGCCGCCGCACGTGCACGAACACGCGGCTGTTCACCAGCAGCACCGCGTCGGGGGGCAACGCGCGGCCGCCGGCGTGCACCGTGATAGGCCTGAACGCCCGCGGCAGTAGATCGGGTGCGCAGCGCTCCATGAACGCCACCAGCCGCCGCGCGTAGTCCGGCGCCGTCGCATACCCTGCCCGGGCAATCATGATCGCAAACCGCCGTGGATCACCGGTCAGCGCGTAGGCGTCCAGCGCCGCGCGGTACCGCGGATTGCGATGAAAGAACCGCACGTAATCACGGATATTCTCTTCGGGGCCGGCGTACGCGCGGAACAACGCCACCGGGGTCGCGCCGGCGGCGATGGCGTCGGCGTAGGAATCGAAGAGGGTGTTCGTGGCGTGGACGTGATAGCGCCCCGGACCGTGACGGTGTGCGCCGGGAAACGGGACGGCTTCGTAGGTGCTGCCGTAATAGACTTTGCCCGCCCACCCCGCGGTCGCCTTCACGCCGAAGTACGCGTTCCCCACCCGGGCGAGAGCGGACCGGCCCCAATCACTCTCCAGCGCGGCTTGGGCGAGCAACACCGCGCCGGGCACGCCGGCGGATTCCGCGAGGGACACGTACGCGCGGACGTGATCGAGGAATGCCTGTTGTGCGGGAGCCAGCGCCGGCATCTGCGCCCCTCCAAGGGCCCCGTATCTGCTCCAGTGTGGCCCCGGCGATGCAGAGAGGCGAAGTCACTTGATGGAGGTAGCCGGTAGTAGGGTCGCCTGAACACGGGAACGCGGGATCGCGCACCCTTGATTGAGGAGACGGTCTAACCCGTCCCCCGCGTTCCCGCGTTCCCGCTAGTTCGGTCGAAAGTCCACCACGTGGAAGCTGTGCAGGCGGGGATTGGTGCTGGGGAGCCAGTCCACGGCGATCGGATGGGCGAAATCCGGCTGCAGCCGCCCGTGCTGCAACCAGTAGCGGGCGTGCGCATCACCGGCGACCGCGGGGCCGGCTTTCACGATCAGCGTGAGCGGACCATTCACCAGGTGCACATCGTCCACCACCGGCAGCTCCGCCACCGCGGCCCGGATCCGGCCGGCGAGATCGGGGGGAGGCGGCGGGCGGAGGTTGACCAGCGCGATGTTGCGCCCCAGCGGGCCGATGATCTTCACGTTGGCCAGTTCGGCGCGATACTGCGCCTCGTGGAGCAGGGCGAGGAGAATCTCGTTCGCGTCGGCGACGGCGCGACCGTGATAGTCGGGACTGATCAGCGGCTTCAGCAGGTGCTTGAGCTTGCAGCCCTCGCGTCCGGAATGCTCCCCGATCTTGGGGATGTACAGTTCGAGCGCATCGGCGATGCCACGGATCTGCGGCTTGTCGAGGTCCAGCAGCGGCGCGTAGTAGCCGTTGCAGACCTTCAGTCCGAGTTTCCCCCAGGTGTCTGACCGGTTGGCTCCCGTCAGTACCAGGCGGCCCCGCGCCACTTTCTTAACCATCCCTAACTTGATCTCACGCGTGCAGCGGTTGCAGGCCGGGCCCCCGGCTTGTACGCGGTGCTGCGCGAACTGGCCGAGCAGACACTTCTGCTGCAGGCCGAGCTGCTCGGCCATCTCCAGCACGATCTCGTTGCCGCGGCGGTAGGCGTATTGGCCCATATTCACCGTGACGAGCAGGACGCGGTCCGGCCCCAGGGCCGCCTTGGCGAGCGCAGCCGCGGTGGTGCTGTCCAGCCCCCCGCTGAACGCGACGATGACGGGCTGAGTGCCGGTGACGTCGCGAATGTCACCCACCAGGCGCTCGATGAGAAGGTCCGTCACGATTTCAGTATAATGGAGTCTGACACCCTCACCCCCTCCCTCTCCCAGAGGGAGAGGGCCATGGAGTTGGGATTCATGCCCAAGACCATCCGGCAATCGGTCACGGTAAAGGCCACCCCGGCGCGGATCTATGGCATGCTGATGGACGCCACACAACATGCGCGGCTGACCGGGGGCAAGGCCACGATCAGCCGGAAAGTCGGCGGCCGCTTCACCGCCTTCGACGGCTACGCGGAGGGCGTGAACCTGGAGCTGCGGCCGGGCAAGAAAATCGTGCAGTCCTGGCGCGCCAGCGACTGGCCGGCCAACCACTACTCCAAGGCCACCTTCGCGCTGAAGAAAGTCCCCGGCGGCACCCGCGTGGAATTCACGCAGACCGGCGTGCCCAACAACCAGTTCGCGTCGATCAAGCAAGGATGGATTGACTACTACTGGACGCCGCTGAAGACGCGGTTCCCCCGCTAGTACCGTACCAACTTGATTCGCCGCATGTGTTCTGCTTAGAGTCTTCGGGATCTCACGGAAGATGAGCCTGGCTATCAAGTTGGTACGGTACTAGTCAAGCCAGACGGTCTTCTCCGCCGCCGGGGTGCGGCGTTTCTGCGGCACGGTTTCCGCAAAACCGACATAGACGAACCCGATGATGCGGCGCTCGTCCCCGAGATGCAGGAATTCACGCAGCGGCGGGTAGTCTCGCAGCCCACCCGTGCGGAAGTAACTCCCAACACCTTCGCTCCATAACGCCAGCATGAACGCATACGCCGCGCCGTACGTGGCCCAGTAGTCTTCTTCGCGCTGCTCGAGGTTCTCATGGATGGCCGCGGTGACGACCACGATGGCCGGGGCGGCCACCGCCATCTGGTACACGTTCTCGAGGACCTTCTGCTTCTCCGGCGCGTCGGGGTCGGCGATGGTGGAACGGGTAAACTCGCGGCGCCTCTCCGCGAACCGCTGCTTGCCCTCCCCCTGCAGCACGAAGAACTGCCAGGGTTCGGTCATCCGGTGATTGGGACTCCAGACCGCGGCCTCCAGCGCGCGTTCGATGAGCTCGCGCGGAACCGGATCGGACCGGAATCGCGGGACACTCCTCCGGGTCATAAGCGCATTGACGACACTGGTGATCGGTGCGGATTCCATAAGGCCTCCTCGATCCCGTCTGCACGTACCCAACGCTCCGGCGGCTGACGGGAATTCCCGGATCGATTCCCGAAACTGCTGTGCCGATGATCCCGCAGCGTCCGACGATGACCCGCCGGCAGTTGCTGGCCGCGGGGGCCGCAGTTGCCGCGGCGCAGGTCGCCGCGGGGTGCGCCCCGATCCGCGCGCTGCTGGGGCGGCCGGTCCTGAGCACGTCGGAGTTTCTCGCCCTGTCGGCCGTGCTGACCGGTGTGAGCGGACTCGATCCCGCCGTCGGCACGGTGTACCTCGACGCGCTGAAAGGTGTCCCCGACGGCATCCGCCTTACGGAACTGTACGATCGCGCGGGGTTTCGTTCCCCTGTCCCTCCTGCTGACGCGACCGCAATGGCCCGCACCGGCGTATTCGCCGACGCGGGACTGCGCCGGCTTGCGGATGCCATCCTCAACTACTGGTACACGGGGATGTACCGCACGGCGCAGGGCCCCAGGGTGGCCACGTATGCGGGCGCGCTGGCGTGGACCACGCTGCGCTTCACGAAATCGCCCACGGTCTGCGGCGGCGCGACGGGCTACTGGGCACGGCCACCCCAGTGACAGGAAGTACCGCGGCGGAACCGCTGACCGCCGATGTGGTCATCGTCGGGGCCGGCGTGGCCGGCGCGCTGGTGGCGTGGAAACTCGCGGCCGCCGGCGTCAAGGTCATCGTCCTGGAATCGGGGCCCGAGGTCAGCCGCCAGGATGCGGTCGCCGCCTACCAACAGTCGGCGGTCAAGCTTCCGGAAACACCCTATCCCTCCGTCCCCTACGCGCCGCGCCCCAGCGTGGCCAATCTGCAGGAGTACTACGTACAGGAGGGGCCCGATCTTTTCTCCAGCACCTATGAACGCCGCGTGGGCGGCACGACGTGGCACTGGCTGGGCACCGCGCTGCGGCTTGTGCCCAATGACTTCCGGCTGCGGACGACCTACGGGGTCGGCGTGGACTGGCCGGTCGGCTACAGCGAACTGGAACCATGGTACTTTCAGGCGGAACAGGCCCTGGGGGTGGCCGGCGACAGCAGCCAGGATATCGGGGCCCCGCGCCGCAATCCGTTCCCCCTGCCGGCGATCCCTCAGACGTATCTGGATCGGCAGGTCAGCATCGCCGTCGCAAAGCTGGGCCTCACGGTCGCCGCCACCCCGCAGGCCAGAAACTCGGTGAACTACGACGGGCGGCCGTCGTGCTGCGGCAATGCCAGCTGCATCCCCATCTGTCCCATCCACGCCAAGTACGACGCCACCGCGCACACGGCCAAGGCGGTCGCAGCCGGCGCGCAGATCATTCCTGATGCCGTTGTCTTCCAGGTCGAGGTGGCCGCAGACGGCCTCGTGACGGGTGTCGTCTACAAGTCACCGGACAAGAGCCAGCACCGGGTCATCGGACGGATCGTGGTTGTCGCCGCGCACGCCATCGAGACACCCAAGCTGCTGCTGATGTCGCGTACGGACCGGCTCCCCAACGGCGTCGCAAACTCTTCCGGCCAGGTCGGCCGCAACCTGATGGACCATCCGACGCAGTTGAGCTATGCGCTGGCCACGCAGCCGGTGTATCCCTACCGCGGACCACTCGCCACATCGGGCATCGAGAGTCTGCGCGACGGGCCGTTCCGCCGAACCCGCGGGGCGTTTCGTGTGGAGATCGGCAACGACGGCTGGTCGTGGCCGGGATTCGACCCGGTCAATCTGGCGCCGGGATTGATTGCCAAGGATCTGCGCGGCGCCGCGCTGATCCAGGAACTGCAGACGCAGGCCGCCCGGCAGATCCGGCTGGCGTCGCTGGTCGAGCAGCTGCCAGACCCGGCCAACCGGATCGTGCCGGCCTTCGATCGTCCGGACGCCATCGGCATCCCGCGGCCGAAAATCACCTACCGGGTGGACGGGTACACTACGGCCGGGATGGCCGCGGCAAAAGCCCTGCACCAGCGCATCTTCGACGCCGTCGGCACCATCGAGGCCCACCACGGCTCGCAATTCTTCGGTGCCGGCCACGTGATGGGCACCTACCGCATGGGCACCAACCCCAAGACGGCGGTCGTAGATCCCGGGTCCCGCGCGCACGACCATCGCAACCTGTTCTTGCTGGGCAGCGGGACGTTCCCGACAGTCGGTTGTTCGAATCCCACGCTGACCATCGCCGCCTTGGCCCTCCGTGCCGCGCATGCCATCCAGGCGGAGCTGCGGCGCTGACCGACGCCTGTTTGCGCGTGGGTAGTGGGTCGGTTTGAACCGCTGCTCGTTTTCTGCCGGGCTGGTGGAGGGCCGCTCCGCTCTCTGGGCGGCTCACCTGCTCACCCCAGAAATTCGCTGCGCAAATTTCCGGGGACCCCGAGGCCTTAGCGTAGCGCTCGGGCTCGCCCCGCCACGATCGGCGGGGCTCCGCCCGGCCTGCACGACGGCCGGGCACGCTGCTCCGGGCCCCCCCGCACTACCGCGCGAGCGATCCTGCGCCGTGCTCCCTGGGCGACGCTGCATGCGGGGCCCCGCCCTGCGCGACGCGGCCCTCGCGGACGACGGCGACAGCTCGCCGCCACGTCGCTCCGCGGCCCTCCACCAGCCCCCGGGAGGGTACGCGCAGAGGCTGGGGCGGACCAGAGGGCATGGCGGCGGGCGAGTGGGGCGGCCACCGAGCGGAGATTGGAGGGCGGCCACCATCTCGCAGGCCGTGAAGCAGAGGATCGCCGCACCGATGTCGCGGTCAGCGGAAGAGACCGT
>DASXUC010000015.1:0-5910 GCA_036505015.1 bacterium
GCATACCGGCACCGGCGAGAATGCCGAAGCGATCGTGCGCAGCATGGTCGAAGAAGCGATGGCGCTGCGGGGCTTGAGCACCCGCGAGATCGTCGTGGCCGGCCGGGAGCACGTGGTGCAGCGGATCGGCTGCGCCATCGCCGCTGTCGTATTCTGGCGTTAGACGCCAGAATACGACGCGATAATGCGATAAGGCGATCACGGGATAATGTGACTGCGAAAGCTGCTCGCTGTCTGACCTCGCGTTATCCCTTTATCGCTTTATCGCGTATTTCAGGAGGTTAGCAGATGAGCGAGTGGATCTCGGATATCGTCGGCCCCGGCGTTGCCCAGAGCACCCAGATCGACGAAATGCTGTACGACCGCCGCTCCGCCTACCAGCGCATCCAGATCGCGCGGAGTGAAGTGTTCGGCGGGATGCTGATCCTCGACGACGCGGTGCAAACTACCGAACGCGACGAATTCATCTACCACGAAATGCTGGTGCACCCGGCTCTGCTGACGCACCGGCAGCCGAAGCGGATGCTGATCATCGGCGGTGGGGACGGGGGCGCGCTGCGGGAGGCACTCAAACATCCACTGGAGACGGTCACGATGGTCGACATCGACGGCGACGTCATCGCCGCCAGCCGCCGGTACCTGCCCGGGATCAGCGCCGGGGCGTTCGAGGACCCCCGGGCGCGGGTGCTGCTCGAAGATGGCATCGCGTTCGTGCGCACAACGGACGAGCGGTTCGACTGCATCGCGGTGGACTCGACGGACCCCAAAGGACCGGGCCTCGCGCTGTTCGCTGACGAGTTCTTTGCGGCCTGCGCCCGCGTCCTGACCGACGAGGGCGTCCTGGCCGTCCAGAGCGGCTCGCTCCTGTACCAGCAGTCCCTCGGGGCGCAGGTCGCCCGGGCACTGGGCGCCCGCTTTCCGGTCGTGGCCCGGTTTTGGGCGGCGGTGCCATCGTACCCGGGCGTGTTATGGGGCTTCACCTGCGCCGCTCGCCGGACTGATCCACGCGGCGTGACGCCTGAGACCATCGCGAACCGGATGAGTGGAATCGCGACGCGATTCTACTCCCCCGCCACTCACCACGCGGCGCTGGTCTTTCCTGCGCTTCCGGTGTTCGATCGCGACCGCTGACGTCGTGGCCTTTCTCGCCGCCCGCTCCCATCCGCACCCGGCGCTCATCCTCCTCGGCGTCCCCTACGATGGCACCTCTACGTTTCGGGCTGGGAGCCGGCATGCGCCGGATGCGATCCGCTGGTCCTCACAGAGCATCGAAACGTACAGCCCGGTGCTGCGCGCGTCACTCGATGACGTTGCCCTGACAGATCTGGGAAATGTCGACGTGCCGGATGGGTCGCCGGAGGCGATGGCGGCAGCGGTGGCCCGCTCGCTTCGCTCGGTTCCCGCAGGAGCCGTGCCCTTCGTGCTGGGGGGGGAACATACGGTGACCCTGGGCGCCGTTGAAGCCGCGGCCGCCGCTGGAGGAGATCTCGTCGTCCTCCAGCTCGACGCCCACACCGACCTTCGTGACAGCTACGAGGGGCTGGCGACTTCTCACGCCACCGTCATGCGGCGCGTCGCCAATGCGATCGGAGGAGATCGGATCGTCCAGCTCGGCGTCCGCGCAGGCACCGCCGGAGAGTTCGCCTACGCATCGACAGCGCTGCGTCATCACAGCCGAGGGTTGGACGTGCCGGCGCCGGTCTGGGCGTGGCTCAGCGGCCGGAGCGTCTACGTCACCCTCGACATCGACGTGCTCGACCCGGCCGATGCGCCGGGGACCGGCAACCCCGAACCGGAAGGGGTGAGCGCGCGGGACCTCCTCGTGTTCGTTCGCCGCCTGTCGCAATTACGCGTCGTCGGGTTCGACCTCGTCGAGGTCTCCCCGCCGTACGACCCGTCCGGCCGCACCGCCATCCTCGCCGCCACCATCCTCCGCGAGGCCATGCTGGCAATCACCCTCGGGCAAAACACGGGCATCGGGCCTCGGGCTTCGGGCCTCGGAACTTCATAAGGAACTGCTAGAAGCAGTGCCCTGCCCGATGCCCGAAGCCCGTTACTTTCCCCAGACTTGTTTGAACACCCGCAGCGCGTTGCCGCCCAAAATCTTCTTGATTTGATCGGGCGTGTACCCGCGGGCCGCTAAGCCGGCGGTGAGGTTGGGCAGTTTCGACACGTCTTCGAGGCCCCGCACCTGTTGGTTGAACCCGTCAAAGTCGGAGCCCAGGCCGACGTGTTCGACCCCCATGATCTTCACCATGTAGTCGATCTGCCGAAGGATGCGCTCGATCGACCCGCCTCCGGCGTGGGCCGGGTAGAAGTTCACGCCGACCAGCCCGCCCCGTCCGGCCAGCGCCCGCAGCTGCGCATCGGTGAGGTTCCTTGGATGCGGCACCACCGCAGCCGCATCGGAGTGCGTCGCCATCACGGGACCCGTGGTGGCGGCAAGCACATCCCAGAAACTCTTCTCGGAGAGGTGCGAGACGTCGACGACGATCCCCAGCTGCTGCATGCGCCGCACGACCATCTTTCCCAGCGGCGTCAGCCCGCTGTGCCGGTGTTCGAGGGCGCCGTCGGCGAGGTCGTTGCTGGCGTTCCAGGTCAGCCCCATGACGCGCACACCCCGCCGGTACAGCGTATCGAGATTCGCGGGGCTGCCGCCCAATGCATCCCCATTCTCAATCGACAGGACCGCGGCGACGCGGCCGGAGCGGACCAGCGCCTCGATCTCGCTCACGGTGGTGGCGCGCCCAATCGCGGCCCGGTGCTCGGAGATCATCCGGTCAAATGCGTCGATGAGTTCTGTCGCCCGGGCGAATCCGCGCGAGGATTCCCGCGGGTGGATGAACGCGGCAAACACCTGGACGTCCATGCCACCCTCGCGTAAACGCGGCAGATCGATGTGACCGACCGAGGACCGCTTGCCGATTCCGCGCGCCCCGCTCTGCACCGCGAGCAGGGTATCGCTGTGCAGATCGACGACGATAGCGTCGCGGTGGAGCTGGAGGATGGACTGAGGAATCGCGGCCAGCACAACCACGGCGATCAGACCTCGGGTCAGCGCACTGATCATGGCGAAGCTACGTTGTGTAGCTTCCGTTTAGCGGGTGAGTTCGCCTGCCAGGGCGATCAGTGACGCGGGCGGCAGCACACCGACGGCCGCCAGCCGGAGTCCGCGTGCTTCCCACATCAGGATGCGGAAGTACCCCAGGTCGAGCAATCGGCCCGTTCCACCGCCGGGCAGCGCAACGGAGACGCCGGCCTGCGGAAACGCCATCCGGCCGGACGGCGTCTGAAATACGGACAGGGCGCTGACCCCGTCCCCGTAGGTCGCCATCGCCGCGGAAAATGCCCCGTACTCTGCCGTGGTCCCATGGAGGAAGCGGTAGCCGCCGGCCAGCGCGGGAGGCGCGATCACCGGGAATCCTGCCAGCCGCCGGAAGTCCGCGCGGTTGGTGACCGGATCGCCCGAGAGGTAGAAGGAAAACGCTCGCGCCCCTGCCGGCGGCTGGAAGCGGAACAGTGCCGAGGGCAGGTTCAAGCTGTAGCTGATGCGGGTGAAGAACGAGGAGAACACCAGGTCGCCGGATCCGTCCCGTTCCTCGGTCCGCAGCAGCACCCCAGTCGCGCGATCAACCCACAGCCGGCGGGAGGTGGTGCCCCCGCGCGGGCGCAGGGACAGCACGAGCGTCTCACGTCCGATGACTTCCTCCGTGCCGAGCACGCGGGGCTCGTAACGATCCATGACCGCGCGCAGCGTCTCGCCGTCCCGAGCGCCGACAAAGGACGGCCCCTGGATGACGATGTGCAGGGTGGGTTCGTACTGCCAGGCCGTCACCCCGTCGTCGACGATCAACCGCGCCCCCACGGACTCGGGGGACAGAAACTCCAGGCGCAGCTTGCCGGGCCGTTTGTACGACTCGAGGACGGTCACAGTCTGCGCTCGATCGCCCCGGACGGCCGACATGACCTTGGTGCCCTCATAGTCGATCAATGACGGCGCGTCCAGCACCGCCTGGACAACCGCCTGAGCCGAGGGGACGCCGCCCGATCCCTGCGGCCATGCCGGCAGGACCGTCGCGAGTACCATCGCCAGCACGAGCGCCGCCGTCCTGGCGGTCCGAGCGATCACTGCCGATCTCCCGGCTGGGGCCGCGGCTCGCCGATGAGCGCGCGCCCGGCGTCTCCAATCAGCAGGCCCAGATAGGCGCGGTCCGCAAAGGGATCGTAGGCCGATGCGATCGCATACTCTCGCACGTAGACGTCGACGCCGATCTCAGCCGCACGCAGACGGTCCACGCGGCCTTTCACCAGCGGAAGCAGGACGAGCAGGACGACCGCGGCCGCCGCGGCCAGCGCCGCAGCAGGGCGGCGCCACGCCGTGCGGAACGCGTCCCAGACGGTGGTCCCCGCGGCCGGTGCGGCGGCCGGCGCCCGCAGATCGGTCCAATAGGCGGCCGGCGGCTCCCGTTCGGGGAGCGCGGCAAGCAGCCGCTTCACGCGGGTCAGGCGGTCGAGCTCACCGCGGCACGACTCGCACGCGGCGAGGTGCGCCCGGACGTCCGCCGCTTCGTCGGCCGTCAGTTCGTTGTCGAGCAGAGCAGAGAGCATCCGCTCCGCCCGTGAGTGGTTCATCTCACCCTCACCCTACCCTCTCCCTCTCATGCCGGCGAGCCGGCCCTGCAGCGTCTTCCGCGCCCGGTGCAGCCGGGACTTCACCGTGCCGACCGGAACGTTCAGCATCAGACCGATCTCCTCGTACGAATACCCTTCCACGTCGCTGAGCACCACGACCATTCGCAGATCGGGACTCAGGTCCACCAGCGCGCGCTGGATCTCCGCGTCCAGCTGCGCATCCATCACGGTCGCCTCCGGACCGGAGCCCGGATCGGGGAGTTCCCGCGTGACCTCGCCGCCTTTCGCCGTCGTCACCGGCACGTCCAGCGATTCGATGCGCGCTTTGGGCTTCCGGCGCAGCGAGTCAATATACAGGTTGGTAACGATCCGGTGCAGCCAGCTCTCCAGGCGGGCCTCTGGATCGATCCGGCGGAACGCCCGAAAGACCCGAATGAACGCCTCTTGGGCCAGGTCTTTGGCGTCGGCGTCGCGGCCGGTCAGCCGGTAGGCGATGTTGTACACGTGCCGCCCGTACCGCTCGACCAGCGTTTCAAGAGTCGCCTGTTCGTCTTGGGTGAGTTCGGGCCCCAACTCATCTCCGCGCCGGCCTCCCTCGCCATCTCTTACGCGGGATGAGGCCGGACAGTTCCGCCGGCGGCGGGTCAGTCAAACCGAACGACGGCGCGCAGCCGCCGCAGCAACGCAGGACCGATACCCTGCACCTGGAGCAGGTCCTCGAGTCGCCGGAAGGGCCCATGGCGTCTCCGATGATCGGCGATCCGGCGGGCGAGCACCGGACCGATCCCCGGCAGGGACTCGAGTTCCGGCGCGGATGCGGTGTTCACGTTGACGGCTCGGGATGAGCCCTCGGTTTGGGGCTCGCGGCCCCGCGCCGCCACATGGACGCGTTCACCGTCGCGCAGCGGCCGAGCCGCGTTGACGGCCTCGAGGTCGGCACCAGCGGTGGGCCCGCCGGCGACCCGGATCGCATCAGCCACCCGCGCGCCGGGGGACAGGCGATACAGACCGGGATGGACAACCTCCCCGTCGACCTGCACGACAATCTCGGTAGCCGCCGGCGGCTCGAGCATCCGGATCGGTGGTGCCGGTCGGCGCACCGCCAGGAGGACAATGCCCCCGGCCACGAGCGCGAAAATCCCCAGCAGCAGCGCGAGCTGCTCTCCGCGCGGCCACCGCATAGCTCACCCCGCCCTCCCGTGCCGCCACTATACCATCACACAGACCGAGGGGGTGTAGCCCAGGCGGGCCAGACATAAAGAGAGACCGGAGTGATTC
>DASXUC010000016.1:0-3411 GCA_036505015.1 bacterium
ACGCATCCCGCGCTCAACGGCGGCGGCATCCCGGCGGCGCAGCGCGGTGATGATTTCCGAAAACTCCTGCAGGCTCTGCACGGGGGCGCGCCAGGACGGCACCACGTGGCGCACCCGGTCCGTGCGCAGCCGGAGATTGGCGATGATGAGCGCGAGCCGCCGGTTCTTCGAGTAGTAGGCGAGCGACGTGTGAAGCCGGATGTCCAGGTCGAGAATCTTTTCCACTGCGTCGGCGGTCTTTGCGTGACGGCTGAGTGTCTGGATTTGTCGGTTGAGATCAGTGATGTCCTCTTCAGGGAACGCGTTCGTGGCCATTCGTGCGGCCGCCGGTTCAAGGATTTCCCGGATCTGGTAGCACTCCAGCACCTCTCGCAGCGAGACCTCGGTCACGACCGCGCCGCGGTAGGGGGCGATGGTGACGAGGCCGTCGGCCTCGAGCCGCCGCAGGGCTTCGCGAATCGGCGTCCGACTGACGTTGAGCTGCTTGGCCAGCGGGATCTCCCGGAGCAGCGTTCCCGGGGGCAGTTCGTTCGTGAAGATCAGGGACAGCAGCTCGCGGTAGACCGCCGTGGCCA
Source organism: bacterium (assembly GCA_036505015.1). Classification (GTDB taxonomy): domain Bacteria; phylum Sysuimicrobiota; class Sysuimicrobiia; order Sysuimicrobiales; family Kaftiobacteriaceae; genus DASXUC01. The sequence goes on from DASXUC010000016.1 coordinate 576, forward strand.
CGGACTGATCCAGGGTTTTGGGCTCGAGGAACGCCAGCACGGCGTCCATGGGCGGATCGCTTCGGGGCGCTGTTGAGGACATATTGTACACAATGATAATTCAATCGGCCCCGCCGCGCTTCCTTCCGGTTTGACTGCTTGCTCGCGGATCGTGATGGCGGCAGGAGCAGCGACGCGATGAGAGAGCCAACCCGCGTGCCCTAAGCATGAAGTCCGTCCCGGATCATCTGGTCGATCCGCTTCGCTCCGGGAAAGAGCGCTGCGGCGCACACCATCGTGACCGCTCCAGCGATCACAATCGCCGCGGGCGCCCCGGTGAGTGCAGCGATGCTCCCCACGGCGAGGCCGCCGAGTTGATTCAATCCCAGGGTCGACGCGTAGAGTCCGAGCACACGTCCGCGCATCGCGTCATTTGCCACGAGCGGCAGTACCGTATAGATGCCGACGTCGTAGGTGGTGCCCGCCACATGGATGGCGGCCACGATGATGAACGAGAGCGGGATCCATCGCGCGATACCGAACCCGACGATGCACACACCGAAGGCAACCGCGGCGGCCGCCATCATCCGCGTCTTATTGTCCGGGTCGCCGCGGAGCATGGCCGTGGCCGCGGCGACGAGTTGTCCCACGCCCGCAATGGCCCAGAGCAGACCGTAGCCGAGCCGGCCGACCTGAAGGACGTCCCGGGCCATGACCGGCAGCATCGAGAGATACGCGAACCCGAACCCTTCGATGGCCACGCTGAGCAGGAGGAGGTGACGCAGGGATGGAGCCTGCCACACGTAGAGCAGTCCCCCCCGCATGGTCGCCGCGAACGACTCGCCGGATCGCGGCCGCCGGGCGGACGGCGACACGCGAAGCACGCACAACGCGCCGGCCGTATAGGCGAGCGCAGCGACCAGGAAGTTGTGGCCTGCGCCGAGCACGCTGAGCAGCGCCCCCCCGAGCAGGGCACTGCTGATCTGTATTGCGCTGCTGCCGAGGAACCTGAACGCGCCGGCGTTGAGCAGGCGGGTGGCGCCCACCACGTCGTAGACCAATCCGGTGATCGCGGGCCGCTCCAGCGCGCTGAACAGCCCGCTGAACGCCATGAAGGCGAGCAGGTGCCACAGCCGAATCCCGTCGGTCAGCACCAGCACCGCCACGGTGACCGCGACCGCGGCACTCAAGGCCTGGGAGACGAGGATGAGCGCACGCCGGTCCAGACGATCGGCAAGCGCACCACCGGGGATCGCGAGGACGACCTGGGCCAGACCCCGGATTCCGACAGACGCCCCCACCCAGAACGCCGAGTTGGTGATTTGGAGGACCAGCCAGCCCTGGGCCAGCGACTGCAGGATCCAGGACATCCAGGAGAGCAGCGATATCGACAACAGCCAGCCGAAGCCAGGGACCTTGAAGGCCGCGGTAAACCGGCTGTCGGCGGTCGTGGTCATCTCTGAGTCAAGGCAGGTGGTCTTGACCTGCAACTCAGAGGGAGATTTTGCGCGCGCAAACCAAGTGGAATGATATCATATCACTAATCCACCGTCTACCGACCGGAGGAACACGATGCCGAAAACCGCAGTGCATTCGGATCAGGTCTGGGACCCGAGCCGCGTCCAGCATCCGGGACACACCTACCAGCAGCCCTTCGTGCAGGCGACCCGCGCGACCGGTGCAACGGTGCTGTTCATCTCCGGCCAAGTCGCTCTCGACCGCGACGGGAATCTGATCGGCGCTGGCGACGTCGCGGCGCAGGCGCGGCAGGCGCTCACCAATCTGCGGGCGCTGCTGGAGGCCGCCGGTGCATCGATTGCCGACGTTGCCAAGCTCACGGTGTTTGTCCGCGACATGCGCCAGTTCGCCCGGGTCCAGGAGGTGCGCGCGGAATTCTGGCGCGGCATGGAACTTCCCGCGAGTACCGCGCTCGAGGTCGCTCGGCTCGTCCGCGACGAATTCCTGGTCGAGATCGAGGCTTACGCGGTGATGGACTGAGCTCGGGCGCCATGGACGACCGGGTCCGTGCATATGCCGAACTCCTGGTAGACTACTGCCTCAAGGTGCGGCCGGGCTGGCAGATCCTCGTGCGGGCCACGCCGCTCGCGCAGCCGCTGATCCAGGAGCTGGCCCGGATCGTCGCCCGCCGAGAGGCGTTTCCGCTCATCCGTGTGGAGGACGAAACGACGGCCCTGACGTGGGCGCTGGAAGCGCCGGAGCCGCTGATCGCCCAGATGGCGCCGCTCGATCGCTACGTCGACGACCACATCGACGGCGAGATCTTCATCCGGGCGCCGGAAAACACGCGCGCGGAGTCGCTGCTGCCCCCCGCGCGGCGGACGCTCCTGCGCCAGGCGCAACGTCCGGTCCTCGCGCGCCGGCAGTCGGCCCGGGTCCCGTGGATCACCTGCGTGTACCCCACCCCCGCATACGCACAGGACGCCGGGATGGCGCTGAGCGAGTATGAGGCCTTCGTGTTCGACGCCTGCCTGATCGACTGGCCCGCCGAGGGGCGCCGCATGCGGCGGATCGCCGACCGCTTCGACCGGGCGGATGAGGTGCGCATTCTCGCCGAGGACACCGACCTGAGGATCCGGCTGGGCGACCGGCGCGGCTGGGTCGGCGAAGGGTACGGCAACATGCCCGGCGGCGAGGTATTTTACAGTCCGATCGAAGACTCCGCCGCCGGCGTCATCCGCTTCAATGAGGACCCGGTGATCTGGGCGGGGGAGGAAGTCGACGGGATCACGCTCATCTTCGACGGCGGACGCGTGGTTGAGGCCTCCGCCCGCCGCGGCGAGGCGCTGCTGCGGCAGACCCTCGAGACCGATCCCGGCGCGCGGGTGCTCGGCGAACT